>CAMYRF010000006.1 GCA_947296775.1 uncultured Mycoplasmatota bacterium | reverse complement strand
TAAGTAAATAATAGATTTAATTTCTTTCACGGGAACTTTCTTCAAAATGTAACGAAGAAAATGAAAAATAACAAAATTATGTATATCAATGTAAATATAAATTATTTACAACCATTGCTTTTATATGATAATATTAAAAAAGATAAAGGAGCAGAAGTATGAAAAAAATATCTATTGAAGTTAATACCCAAGAAATAATCTTTTCATTTAATAAATCCAGCAGTAAGCAAACAACGATTGATACATCTAACATAGAGTCATTAAATAAAATAAATTGTTCTTATGAATATATACTAAAAAACATGGGATTAGTAATAACATTTCTAAAAAACTCATCAAGTAGAACTAATCCAAATAAATTAATAATCGAAAAATATTCTTTAACGGGATTAGTCATACAACTAACTGAAGGGCTAGAAAATATTGATACTATAATTTTCAAAGAAAAAGAAACTCTATCAAAAGGTGTTTACGATCTTATAATCGAAGATAAATTAAAAATTAAAAACCTAGAGTGCTATAACATAGATAAGCAAATGCTTAATAATCTAAAAAACAAAGGAATAAAAGTCATTTTAAAAAACGAAATCACCTTTGTAAATACATTTATGAAAGATAACAACTTCAACACCCATGCTGACCTTTATGGAAAAACACATATAACTTTTAATAAAGTTCCAAACGAATATGATCTAGATGACTTTACAAACTTTTTAAAATTAAATAAAAGTTTAACCACAGTAGGTATTAAAAAATACGATGATATTGCCCTTGCCAAAATATTAGGAATTTTAATTAATAACAAAAGAAAACACGTTACAATAAATATTTACGAAAACAATAATGACATCGTAGATAAAATTAAAACTTTCAAAAAAATAAAAAAAAGATATAAAAAACACTTTAAATTTAAAATCATATATTCAGAAAGTTATAAAAATAAAAATAGAAAAAAGAAAATCATTAAAAACAGTATAACAATTATACTAATAATTATAATATTATCAGTAATCTTTTATTTCTTAAACGCCTTTATTTCTAAAAAACATAGTGAAAAATTAAGTTCTAAACTAAATGAATATAAAGAAGAAAAATTAAAAGAAGAACAAGAAACTAAAAAGTCACAAACAATAGAATCAATTTACGATAAAGATTTCACAAAAGTTATTTCAGAACTAAAAAAACTAAACGAAGAAACAGTTGGATGGTTAAACGTTAACAATACAAAAATAAATTATCCAGTAGTAAAACATGATAACAACGATTTTTATCTTACCCATGACTTCGAAAAAAAATATAACATATATGGATGGGTATTTATGGACTATCGAAATAATGCCCAAAACTTAAATCAAAATACAATTATATATGGACATGATAGCGGAGATGTTACCTTTGGAACGCTTTATAAAGTTCTAAACAAAAGCTGGTATACCAACAAAAATAATCAAATAATTACATTTAATACTGCAAGCGAAAATATAAAATGGCAAATTTTTTCTATTTATAAAATAAAAGAAACAAATGATTACTTAACCACTGAATTTGAAACCACAAAAGAATATACTAATTTCTTAAATTTATTAAGAAATAGAAGTATTCATAACTTTAATATAAACACAAGCCCAAACGATAAAATTTTAACATTATCAACATGTTATGGTAATAATGAAAGATTAGTAGTTCATGCAAAAAAAATAAGCTAGTTTTCAAAAGAAAATTAGCTTTTTAAATGAAAAAAGAAAAGTCCATGGACCTTTCTTCTTAATAATAAATACAAGAGCCAAGTAAAATTGCAAGTAAGATATATAATACTAACACTATTAAATACCCACAATTATTACCTTGATGAGCTCCGCCACATGGATTACCACATTGGTTTCCACATGAATGTTCATTATTGCAAGCCATAATTACCCCCTTCTAGAGACTTATAGGTAAGCCCCAAGTATGATTATTAAAAGAATAAATAATACTAAAACGATTGCAGCTGCGCTTACGCCTGTGTTACACATATAAATCATCCTCCTTTTTGTCTTTTCACATTATTTTATGGAAAACTAGGGATTGTGTGAGTACTATTACATAAAATATTTCAAAAATGTTGTTTTTTAATGTGAAATTTGTTAAAATTAGGTTGTATGAAAAATAAACATACATCATGAAAGGAAGCAAAAATATATGAAAAAAGTATTAATAACTCTAGGAGTTGGTATTCTAGTACTTGGATTAGTAGGATGCGGAAAAACTCCAACACTAAAAAATGGTGAAGAAATCATTGCTGAAGTTAATGGAAAAAAATTCACAGTTGAAGACTTATATGAAAAATTAAAAACTCAAGGTGGAGAAACTACATTAGTCAATATGATCGATACATTCATTCTTAATGAAGAAGTAGAAACTGATGAAGATGCTAAAACTTATGCAGATTCACAAATCGAATCATATAAATCATCTTACGAAAGTTATGGGCAAGATTTTAATGACGCTCTAAAGCAAGCTGGTTATGAAGATGAAGACGCATTTAAAGAAGCATTAATCGTTGAATATAAAAAACAAAAAGTTGCTGAAGACTATATAAAAGATCAAATAACAGATACAGAAATCGAAAAATACTATGAAGATAACATTTACGGAGATATTGAAGCAAAACATATTTTAATTGCTCCAGATGTTACTGACGATATGACTGATGAAGAAAAAGCTGCAGCTGAGAAAAAAGCAAAAGAAGAAGCTGAAAGCATCATCAAAAAATTAGACAAAGGCGAAAAATTCGAAGATTTAGCTAAAGAATTCTCAGATGATAAAGGAACTGCTAAAAATGGTGGAAAACTAACTGTAACTTATGGTGAGGTTGTAGATGAGTTCTGGGATGCCACAAACAAATTAAAAAATAAAAAATATACTAAAGAACCAGTTAAATCAGAATATGGTTATCACATTATTTATCGTATCAAAGGTAAAGATAAACCAGAATTAAATGACGTTAAAGAAGAAATCATTGAAAAAATCACTGATGAAAAACTAGAAAACGATACAAATATACAAACAGAAGCTTTAATAGAATTACGTAAAAAATATAATTTAAAAATAAATGATAAAGATATTAAAAAATCATACAATACTAGCATTAAAGAAGCTTCAACAAATGAAAACAGTTCAAATTAATGAACTGTTTTTTCATTGATAAATTTATTAATTTCTTCCGTTTTATATCCCTTAGTAAAAAGTTTATTTTTCAGTTTATAAAATAATTCATCTCCACTGTATTTCATAGAAAGCTTGTTATAAATTTTTTCCATTTCCTTAATAGAAACATCATTAGAAATATGAACATTATCTAAAGCAGACTTGATCATCATTCTATCATAACCAAGATTAATCAAATAAGTCATAAGTTTTTGCTTCAAAATAAATTCAGAATATTTAATATTACTACTAATCTTTTTATTAATAACCTTATTCAAATGTTCTAATACGATATCTTCATCAATAGAAGAAATGACCTCACTAATAACATTGTTATCAACCTTAAACTCCCCTAAATTTCTAGAAATTTTATAAGGACCATCCAAAGATAAATTAATCTTATCATTAGTATAAGCCCTCGCAAATCTATAATCATCAATAAGACCAATTCGTTTAAGCGTTTCTATAATTTTATCTCTATCTAATTCCGTAACCATACATTTATCTAAATATTTTTTAATCTCATATTCACTTCTAAGTCTACGACTTATCATTTTAATAGCTTTATTATAACTTTCATAATAAATAGTATCTGTATTAATTTTATTTAAAAGATCACTATCAATATTCTTATCAAATAACAAATTATTTTTTAAAATAACATCATCATAAGTATTAATCACTTCACCATTATCTAAAGTAATTTTATATTTAGAACCACTTTTTTTAATTTTTTCAATCTTCATTAGCATCACCATTTACATTATAACAAACATTTGTTTTCACATCAAGAAAAAAGGAACTATTGTTCCTTTATATGTATTAAATTATTAGAAACTTCTTCAAGAGCGCGTCCTAAGCTTTTAGAAGATTTATATTCATTTTCTTTCATTTGTAAATGATTATTATCATCAATTGTTCTTGCTCTTTTAGCTACAATATTAACAAGTAAATATTTTGAGCCAACCTGTTTTAATAATTTATCAATTGAAGGATATAACATTGATATCAGCCTCCCTATTATTGATAATATAACATTAAAATCAAAAATACAACCAATATCCAAAAATTTGACATTATTTAACAGTAGCTTTTAACCCTTCTAACACCACAAACATTGCCCAAGTATCTTGTTTGCAGTATTCAACTAACTTTTCATATTTATGTTCAAAATTAAGTTTATCCATCTTAGGAAAAGAAGCATAAGTAACCAAAGCCTCTACCCCATTTCCAATTTCCATACCCTTATAAGTTAAATCAGAAAATATTGGCAAAATCTTCTTTATAGAAAAGGATCCATTCATAGAAGAAGCATAATAATTAAACATCATAGCGTCTTTTTTATCATAACCTAAACTTTCATATAAAGATGTTTTAGTTTTAACAATATTCATTAAATCAAAAATGTTATCACGTATTTTAAGTAGCTTATTTCTATATTCTGGAAAAATATCTGCAAGTTCTTTAAGTCTAGTTTTTTCAAAAGAATCATTATAAACCAAAACCGTCCCAGAATCTCCAATTAATTCACACATTAATTTAACTAATTCCTCACGGCGATCCAAATGATCAGGCGCTAAAAAACCATAATGATCTTTTTCCTTATCACAAACTCCAGGCTCTCTTTCAATATGTAAAGAAAATTGAAATACCGATTGTGTGTAGCACTTTTCACCCTTATATCTTGGAAGTGGGCAAGGAAATGTTTCAAAATCTAAATGATAAATAGGATACTTAAGTTCCTTAAAACCATCACGAATCTTATCCACATTAATATAAGGTTTATTAGTTTCAACTACTCTTCTTTGAATAACATTTTTTTCTCTATTAAGCATACTTTCCGGAACATCAAGCATAGATAAATAACCATCATTAATTAATTCAAACCTACTATATTTACGTCCTTCTTTATCTTTAAATCCATGATGACCATCCAAATAAGCCATAATTGAATTAATTTCAGGAAGCTTGCTCCAGCAAACCTTACAAAACTTACAACAAGTAGTTTTCTTTTTTTCGCAATATTCACCTAAAGGAAACTCATCTCCATTTAAATCATCAATATATCCTGCAACCCTTTTCCTATCCAAATCAATTTTATCCATATAATCTTTAGTAACACTAGTTAAATCAATAAAACAAATAATATCATTACCATTCTTATCAGTTTCATATAAAGGTTCACCGTGCTCATATTTACCATCAAAAACATAATCACCATTTAAAACCGCTAAATAATATTTAATAAGAGGAATTTTATCCACTTCCCCATTAGCCTTTAAATCATTTTCCAGTATATATCTTTGAACCGCCAAATCATAAACATAGTGTCCAGCTTCACCAAAACGATTAAATAATTTAGAACGATTAAATTCATATTTTTTCAAAGGCATAAAATCTTCCACATTTAATCCCGCATCCTCAAGTAACCTATAAACACCATCAGAACCCTTAGTAAAAATAGAATTAAACTTCCCGTCATCTTTAACACCTAAAGATAAAAATTTATTAGTAGTCGTTGCCTTAGCCTCAATAATATTAAAAGCATTATCAGTTTCATTATATATATCCACATAACACAAATAGCGAATATTATCAATCACACAATCAAAGCTTTCTTGGGCTAAAGTAGAAGCTGAATACTTAAAAGTTCCCGAAAAATATTTAGGTGCTAGAAAGCCAGCAAGTAACTCCACCATACCATAATATGGCATCATAACCTCTAAATGTTCATTACGAACATCAATTAAATCATTACCAGCTTCATCATACATATCACCTAAAACTTCTCTAATAATTTCTTCTTCCTCCTCCTTGCGATATTCCTCCAAGGAAATCATGCTTTTAAGTTTTTCTTTTTTCAAATCAGCTAAAGCCACATATCTTGGACATCTACTATAATTAATAAAATTTGTTTTCGTTATAGCCATACTATCACCTACTAAAATTATAACAAAAAAACAATGATAAACATAGTCAACAAAAGAAAATCTATTCTATTATACCTATCACCTATTTTAATTTACATAAATCCTTAATAGACAATAGTTTCTTATAATGCGACCAAGTCAATTGGTGCTCAAATGGAGCATCTTTTTGAATAACCAAATAAAATTGCCTCATTCTTTTTAAATTAAAAATCCCATATCCTTTTCCAAGTTCTTTAGTTAACCTTTCAAAATATTCCTTAATCATTCTAATTCCATACTTTGCCCTCTCTTCTCCACCTTGAGCTTCAATTAATAATCTTCCAACTTCATAATAACTATTTAAATCACTTTTATTTTTAAAATAATCCTTTGCTTTCTTATACATTTCATTTTTTATTAATGTATCTTTTATCTCATTATAATAACTCATTAAACAAAACTGTCTTTCTCTTTGGTTTTGCCCATTTTTACCCTTCTATATATAATATATGGTTTTTCTATGCTTTTTTATATCTTGAGGGTATTTTTTTATGTTTTTTCTAAATGCAATTTCTTAAAAAATAAAAAAATATAGTAAAAACTATATTTATTTTAAATCTTCATCCCCAAATGGATAAGGGCATAAATCTTTAATAGTAACAGTGCTTTCCTTATCACCATTATAATTATAAGTAATAATCTTGGTATCTAAATCACAAAAATCACTTAAAGCCTGACGACAAACAAAACAAGGATAACATTCTTCATCAGTCTTATTCATAATATAAATACATTCGATATCACCTTTACCATAACCTGCTGCTACCGCACTATATAAAGCATTTCTTTCCGCACATATTCCAGCTGCAGGAGAAGATGTTTCAACATTAACACCTTCAAATAAAGAACCATCTTTACATTTTACAATAGACGCAACATAATAACCATATACATTTGAATAACTATTTTCAAGTAATTCTCTTAATCTTTTCTTCATAATAATCTCCTATTTTATAATTTCATAAATTAAAGTTGGCTTACTAACTTCCATACTACTAAATTCAAAACAATCCAAAACATCAGCATCAGGAATAATTTTTTCATTATAATACACAGTAGCTAAACTTTCGCCTTCTTCCACTTTGTCAGATACTTTTTTATGTAAAACAAAACCTACACCAGGATCAATAATATCATCCTTAGTTTTTCTTCCTGCTCCTAATTTTCTAGCAAGCTCACCAATTTTTAAAGCATCAACACGCTTAATATAACCAGATTTAGGTGAAATAATCTCCTTCGTATTACTAGAAACGGATATACTATTAATATCACCATGTTGATATTTAACAACCTCTAAAAGTTTTTCATAACCAGAATTATTTTTCAAAGCATTTTCTACATATTCAATCGCTTCCAATGTTTCCATATTCTTATCAAGCGATAACATCAAAGAGCCCAAATTAATAACTAAATCATTCAAATCACTAGGTCCATTGCCCTTTAAAGTTTCAATGCTTTCTAAAATTTCCAAAGAATTTCCCACAGCAAATCCTAAAGGTTCATTCATATTGGTAAGAACACATATAGTCCTGCGGCCAAAAAGGTTACCAATTTTAACCATTAAACGAGCAAGTTCTCTAGCATCCTCAATATTAGTCATCAAAGCTCCATTACCCACCTTTAAATCAATAACAATTTTAGAAGCTCCACTAGCAAGCTTCTTACTCATAATACTAGAAGCAATCAAAGGAATAGAAGCCACAGTTCCCGTAACATCCCTTAAAGCATAAATTTTCTTATCAGCTGGACATAAATTACCCATTTGACCAACCAAGGCAACACCAATTTCAGAAACTTGATTTTTAAGATCAGATAATGACATACTAGTTTCAAAGCCTTCAATAGACTCTAACTTGTCAATAGTTCCGCCAGTATGACCTAAACCACGTCCTCTCATTTTTGCAACTTTAACCCCCAAAGCTCCAACCAAAGGCGCAAGAACAATCGTAGTTTTATCGCCAACACCACCAGTTGAATGCTTATCAACACTATCAAAACCAAGTTCTAAAACATCACCACTGTGAAGCATTACATCCGTTAAATCAGTAACTTCCTTATCAGTCATACCCTTAAGTTTTATCGCCATTAATAAAGAACTCATTTGATAATCAGGAATTTCATCATTAACATATCCCATAACGGCAAACTCAATTTCAGCTTTAGTAAGCTCATGACCATCACTTTTCTTTTCAATAATCTCTAAAATATCATACATTTCTATCACCAATATAATTATATCACAAACAAAAAGAAATAGCACCATCGTACTATTTCATTCTTCTATCAATTAATTTAGCAGTTCTTTCAGGATCACTATATAAATTCTTATATAACTTATTATATTTTTTAAGCTCACTAAGAATTTCTAAATCCCTTTTAGGTAACTTAACAGAATACTCATCATCTTCAGAAGCCACAACACTAATTTCTCTTCCAGTAAGCTCATCCAAAGATAAATCTAAAATATCTGCAAGTTTAAGAAAATTCTCCATAGTAGGTGTACGTGCACCTGTTTCATACCAACAAACCGCGACCTTAGAAACACCTAACTTATTCGCAAGAACTTCTTGAGACATCCCCAATGCCCTTCTTCTTTCTTTAATTATTTGTGGGTTAATTTGACTCATAAAATCACCGTTATCCTCCCGTTAACTGCATTATAGCAAAAAGCTAACTGAATTGCCATTTTATTAACCAAAAGTTATTATAGTCCAATTCTTCTATTCCATGCTGCCACTACGCCTTTAGTATCAATGGAAAGTTTCCGATATAATTGAGTGTATTTTTTTATTTCATTTATAATTTGTAAATCTTCTTGTGAAAGTCTAATAATATAATCGGTGTCATTACAAGCGACACTTATGTTTTTGCCCAAAATATATTCAGGTGAAACACGCAAAATATCAACCATTCGTAAAAAAACGTCCAAACTAGGAGATCTAGCTCCAGTTTCATATTGCGAAATAGCCGCTGCTGAAATACCAAGTTCTAAAGCCAAAGCCTCCTGCGTAAAACCACAATCAAGCCGTGCCAACCTCAATCTTTCACCTATCATATTTATCAAACCTCTCATTAATACAATTATAACAATATGTAAACCAAAGATCATCTTTATTAACTTTAAGTTATATTTTCCTTGATTTTAACTCAAAGTTAATATATAATATAATTATAAACAAATAGGAGGTAAAAATATGGCAGATATCCTGATTGAATTACAAAATCGACGTAAAAAGAAAAATTTAACATGCAAAGACATGGCAGAAAAACTAAATGTAAGTAAACCGTTTTATTGGCAAATAGAACATTGCAAAAGAAGATTATCTTACGCAATGGCCGTAAAATTATCAGACATTTTAGGAACAAAACCAGATAAGCTATTTTATGAAGAATTTAAAAACAAGGAAAATTAATCCTTGTTTTTAAATATATCTATATAAAAATAATGGTATAAATAGTTTAAGGGGCTATAACACTATTTATACATATTCAGGGTATTATATTTAGGAGAACTATGATAGGTGAAAAGAGTAAATAATCCTATCACTGTGTTATACAATAATTTTTATAGAAAAGTTGGCACAACGACATTATAGCCCCATATAAATTAAAACAATTAAGCTTCTTTTGGTCTGCTAGACAAAAAGGTAACTTTCTCAGCTACGACTTCAGTAAGAAATCTCTCCCCATCTTCTGTATTATAACGACTTGTTTGAATTCTTCCTTTAACCCCAACAAGATCGCCTTTTTTACAATAATCTGTCGTGCTTTGAGCAACATTTTGCCATAACTTACAACCGATAAAATCAGTGTCATATTCGCCATTAACATTTTTATAAGCTCTTGGAACAGCTAAAGTAATACGAGTAAGTTTTTTACCAGTTTCTGTTTCATAAAGTTCTGGATCATTCGCAAGTCTTCCAACTAATACAGTTTGATTTAACATGGTCTTCCCTCCTTTCAAGGGTTAATATACACGGAAGCAAAATAATATGCAAATGACACTTTTGCCATTTTTGTATATAAAAAGTATACAAAAAAGCCAAATCTGTCTAAGGCAAATTTGGCAAATCTGTAAGGGTAAAACTTACAAAAAAGGAAATTTTGTATAAATTAAAAAATTTTACAATTTAACTTAACTTCAGTATCTTTAACCTTACCATTATAGTAATCAATATTAATAATTACTTTGGTTTTCTTATCATCACAATCTTTTAAAGAATCTAAATTATAGTTTTCTCCATTTTCATTCGCATTCTTTAAATCTTCTAAAGTAATAGTATATGCAGCCGCTCCAGTATTCGCACTTGTATATTTATCATAATAATCTAAAGCAGCTGTTGTCATCACATCTTGAAGTTCATCATTATTAATATAAGTTTTCGAATACCATATATAACCACCTACCGTAGCTAATAATAAAACCAATATAATAATAATTACTACTAAGCCACCTTTTTTCTTTGACCTATTTTTATTATTAGAAGATTCTAAGTTATCAAGGCCCACAAATTCTTCTCCAAACACATTATCAACAGAATTATCTTCAGCCATTATTTTATCTTCAAAATTTTCGTGCTTAACAGTTTCATTTAAATCCTTATTTAAAATAGTGTCTTTTATATTCTCTTCACTTGTGCCTTCTAGATCTTCATTAATTTGTTTATTATCATCTTTTTTAGCAGACCCTAAATCCAATGTTTCAATTTCATCTTCCCTTTTTTTATTCTCTTCCATAATATATCCTCCTTAAAAATAATTTTTGAGAAGCGCATTTAATTCAACTGCATATTCCATAGGTAAACTTTCTCTAAACTCCTCAATAAACCCCATAATAAGTAATTCTTGAGCCTTTTCTTCATCAAGCCCCCTACTCATTAAATAAAATAATTTATCTTCATCAAGCTTCGATACCGTAGCTTCATGTTCCAAATATGATGAATTATTTTTAACTACATTTTTAGGAATAGTATCACTCTTAGATTCATCATCTAGTATAATTGTATCACATTTTATAATACTTTTAGAATTAATTGCATCTTTACCAACAAAAACAGTTCCACGATAACTAGCATCCCCGCCAGAAGCCGCAATTGATTTGCTAATAATTTTACTAGTCGTGTTTGGAGCTAAATGAATCATTTTCGCCCCAGCATCTTGAATTTGGTCCTTAGTAGCTACTGCTACCGAAATACAATTACCAGAAGCACCATCACCCTTAAGTACGCAACAAGGATATTTCATATTAACCTTAGAACCAATATTGCCATCAATCCATTCCATTAATCCATTAGAATCAACTGATGCCCTTTTAGTAACTAAATTATAAATATTATCAGCCCAATTTTGAATAGTTGTATATCGTAAACTAGAATTTTTACCAACATAAATTTCAACAACAGCTGCATGAAGCGAATCAGATAAATGATAAGTAGCAGTACATCCTTCCATATAATGAACATGACTATCATCATCAACAATAATTAAAGTTCTTTCAAATTGCCCCATATTTTTAGTATCAATTCTAAAATAACTTTGTAAAGGTCTGTCAATAGTTGTATGAGGTGGTACATAAATAAAAGTACCTCCACTCCAAACCGCGCCATTTAAAGCCGTATATTTATTTTCATCATACTTAACAAGTTTATTAAAATATTTTTTAAATAACTCAGGATATTTTTCAAGAGCCTCATCTGTACTACAAAATATAACGTTTTTATCCTCAAGTTCTTTTATCATATTACTATAAACAACTTCACTTTCATATTGTGCATGAGTTCCATCTAAATATTTTGCCTCAGCATCAATTAAACCAACATTATCAAAAGTATTTTTAATATTGCAAGCTACATTATTCCAATCATTAGCTACAACATCAGATACACGTTTATAGTAATTAATACCATCAAAATCTATTTTTAATTCAGGTCCAAAATTAGGATTAGGTATATCTTTAAAAGCCTCGTAAGACTTCAAGCGAAAATCAGTCATCCATTTTGGCTCACCTTTAGTTGTTGATATTTCAATAATTTTTTCCCTACTAAGACCTAATTCCTTTGTCATATTATTCACCTAATTAATATTATACTAAATTTAAACAAAAATAAAAAGAGAAATATGTATCTCCTTTAAAATTAATGAAGAAAAATTATTTTAGGTTTATCTTTACTAGAAACAATCTCATTAGCAATCATCACTAAACCAGCATAATCTTCAGCTTGAAATATTGATGGTGGAACTGGTTTTATGTAAGTTAAACAAACATCGCCAAAAACTAAATCATCATGAATATTTTGAACTCTCTTTTGCGTTTTAATATCATAAACATCATTGTTAAACATGATACCTAAAGCCATATCGTCAAGTTCTTCAAAATAAACATTAGCTAAATCATCCAATAAAATTTTCGAACACTTATATAATACAAAAGACATGTTATTATCATTTAATATTTTCTTTAAATTCTCCAAATTAATTTCATCACATTTAGAGGTCTTTAACCGATTAACCAAATCTTCTTTACGTCTATTTAAAACTTCCCTAGATTCCTCTTTCAAGTCATTTTCATTTAACACTTCACTCTGTATAATACCATTTTCACCATCAAAAACATCAAAAACATTTAAATTTTGTAAATCATAATAAACACCATCATGTAAAAAACAATATTTAACAAACACTTTACCCATTTCATGGATACAGCATCTAACAAGCATTATATTTTTCATTTTTCTTCCTCCTTAACAATTTTCTCCATTCCCCACCAAGAAAGTAAAACACATTTTTTACGATTTGGTTGCTTATAAGTATCATCATAAACCGTAGCTGCTTCCAGCACATCCGCATCATATTCCTTTTCATCAATCATATTAAAAAAATTATTAAGAATATTCTTAGCTTCATCCACTGTCTTACCAACCAACGTTTCCACCATAATAGATGAAGAACTAATACACATCGCACAAGCATCACCATCAAAACGTACATCAGTAATAATTCCATCATCAACCTTAACCATTAAATTAACTTCATCAATACAGCTTTCGTTATTCATATTAATTTTAATATAACTATCATCTTCTATTAAACCTCTATTTTTAGGATTTTGATAATGTTCTAAAAGAATACTTCTTTTTAAATTTACATCCATAAAAACCCTCCTAACTACTTAATTATAACACAAAAAAATAAAAAAGCACAAAAGTGCTTATCTAGATTCAACAATTAATTTAATAGCAGTTCTTTCTTCACCTTCAATTACAATATCTGTAAAAGCTGGAATACAAACCAAATTTTTTCCACTAGGTGCGACAAAACCACGAGCAATCGCCACTGCCTTAATAGCTTGATTAAGCGCCCCTGCTCCTATCGCTTGAATTTCTACAGTTCCTTTTTCTCTAAAAACATTAGCTAATGCTCCTGCAACTGAATTAGGGTTTGATTTAGCCCTTACTTTTAATGTTTCCATAATTATTTCCTCCTTTATTTTTTTACATTTAATTATATGCACCAAAAATAAAAATATTTTTAATAGTACAAAATAAAGGGCTAAAGTTCACCATTAAATAAATTTATAAAAAAGTGTTGACAAATTAATTACAACTATGTATAATTATAAATGCCTACTAATTCGCGGGTGTAGTTCAATGGTAGAACCCCAGCCTTCCAAGCTGACTACGAGAGTTCGATTCTCTTCACCCGCTCCATTGAGGAATCTGCTCGGAACTTTTCTGAGTTTGATATATAAATCTATCGAAAGATAGATTTTTTTGTGTTTCGAACTCCACATGTGAGTTTGGAAGTACAAATAAATCATCCAATCGAAAGAAAGGATGGTGAAAATAATGAAACAATTTAATATCTATAAGTCTATGATGAAATATTTAACTGACAAAAACTTATCTTTAAATGCTAAAGGTTTATTAAGTATTGTTTTATTTCAAGATGAAATCATTGGAACTGAAATAGAAAAATTATGTACTGATGATAAAGAAACAATAAAAGGTGCCTTACTTGAATTAAGAATTAATAAATATGTTAAGTATGATTCAGAATCAAAAAGACTACTTGCTAGTCCTACTCCTTATACAGAATGGGATAAAGATGATTATGAATTATAGAAAGGATAGAGTTTTATGTTAAATATTACAACAAAAGAGGTGCCTATTGCTGAAGAACTTCAATCAAAGATTCAATTTATTTGTGATTTTTGTAATGTTAAGCCAACTTTTATTAATGGTTCTATTCGTAAAATAGAAAAAACAAATATTAATTATATTGAACCAAATAAAATAATAATTAAAGGTACTACTTTTCTTGCATTTAATCATAGCCGAGATATTTATGTAGAAAACCTACAAAAGCGTATAAATATTAGTGATTTACAAGATTATATCAAAAGTTTATGAACTATTGACATTATTTTCAAAAATGATATTATAAATAACCAATGAAAGAGTATTCTCTAGAAAGAGAGGTACATCTATGATAAAATATATATGTAAACAAAATAATTATAATATTGAAGATTTTGAGGAGTCAGTAGTATTTAGACTTTACTAGATACTATTGACTTCTCTTTTTTAGTAAAAGGAGTTGAATATATGGGAATATTGAATAATGATATTAAAGTTCGAGCTGGTCTTTATATGAGAGTTTCGACCGAAGATCAAGCTCGTGAAGGATTTAGTTTACCTGAACAAAAAGAACGATTGGAGGCCTATTGTAAGTTAAATGACTTTGAAATAATAGACTATTATGAAGATGCTGGAATTAGTGCTAAAAAAGGACATTATAGACC
>CAMYRF010000005.1 GCA_947296775.1 uncultured Mycoplasmatota bacterium | reverse complement strand
GCCGTACTATATTCGTGAGACATTTTTATACAATAAGGTTCAGAATAAATAGGTGGAAAATTAGAAAACGATAGTTTTACTTCTTCACCACTTTCCGCATCAATTTTAGTAGACTTTTCAAAATCAATAGCCGAACTAACAAACAATATATAGCTATATAAAGACATATAAAGTAATCGTTTGGTATTTTCTAACTTATCATTAAGAAATAAATTAGTAATATTATTAGGATAATTTTCTCCCAAGTTTTTGTTAAAATTATAAGTACATTTATCATTAAATTCTTCAATTAATTCAAATGGGATATCACAAACAAGAAAACTAGGATTATCAATTTTAAGAAAACCATCTTCTATCTCATATTTATTATGTGCTAAAGCATTACGCACCATATGAATAATTTGAATATTATCTTTAAGTTTTTTGCCATGTACACCATTTAAAATCATGTCGCCAGACAAATTAATAAACGAAGAAGTTTCCCTAATATAATCTGCCAATTTATTAATAGGAAATAAGTAATCTAAATTTTCATTAACATTGAAAACGGTTTTTTCAATTCCATTAACGTCGCATTTTTTGATCATATTTTCTTTAATAATTACAAATTTAGAAATTGTAAAACCGATTTCATGAATTTTATTGCTAGTAACGTTATTACCAGCTAATAATTCTTCCGTTAATTCTCTCAAAGAAATTTTAATTTCCTCCTTCATACAATCCCTCCTTGTTAAAAACAATATTATACATAAAATAAAAGGAAATGCAAATTAAAAAACACCGAAGTGTTTTTTATTCTTGCACACCATGATATTCGCTATTATCATATCCTAAAATTAAATAGAATACAAACGGTAAGAAAATTAATCCGATTGCATATCCAATACCATGTCCGAATGCTTGTGAAAGTTTATAAGACAATACTACAACATAAATAATATTTACAAACGGAATAAGTAGTAATAGGAAAAGCCAACCAGTACCAAAAGTAATTTTACTTAACACATATTGATTGTAAAGTGGGATAATTCCGCCCCAACCAGGTTGTCCTGCTTTAACAAATACTTTCCAATAACCAATCCAGGTAAGAGCTAAGATTATTAAAGAAAAAATAACTGTCCATGTAGGATCAAAATCGGTAGTGGTAGTAATTACATAATCATCGTAATACATTTTACTCCTCCTTTCCATTTACACTATAACTCTATAACTTTTAAAAGTAAATAAAAAAGGCTTAAATGACAAAATTGCACACATGAATCACACAAAAAAACCATAATATCATAATAAAAAGGTGTTTATTTAACACCTTTATACTCGCTTTTTCCAAAAGCAATAATTAATAAGAAAATAAATGGTAAGAAAATTAATCCAATTGTGAAACCAATTCCATGACCAAAAGATTTGGAAAGTTTGTACATCATAACAATCATAAAAATAAAATTTACAAACGGAATTAGTAATAATAGGAATAACCAACCATTACCAAAAGTAATTTTACTTAAAATGTATTGATTATACAATGGAATAATTGAAGCCCATCCAGCTTCTCCAGCCTTACTAAAAATTTTCCAATATCCAACAATTGTTAAAACAGCAACTACAAGTGCAACAATGAAAAAAGGCATCATTATAGCCATAACAGCTTCAGAATCAATAGATGTAGTTGTAGTTGCATAATAATCATCGTAATACATTTCCCTACTCCTTTCTATTATCAGTATAGCACAAAAAAATAAACAAGTAAAAAAATTTAAATAAATATAAATTCGTGATATAATATAATCAAGGAGGGAAATTATGAATATAATAAAAACCCTAATAGCCTTAATACTATCACTATCAACAATATTTGCCATATATGTTATATTTATAATAGGTAATATTAGTTCATTTTTTAGTACCGAAAACATCCAAAAAGCTACATCGGATATTGATGTTGTCCATGAAATGGAAAAAATTCAAAACAGTACTTCCACAGCAGGGAAAAAAGCGGAAGTCGCCGACATTATAAATACTGCCTATGGTGAAGCTGAAAGTCATGGTATATCAAAAGATTTAGTTGATGAAATATTTGATTCAAAAGAAGTAAAAAGATTTCTTGGTAAAGCTGTAGGAAACACAACAGACTATGTTGTTAATGGCAAAGAATCAAAACAAATAACTAGTGAAGATTTTGATAAGTTAATCGATAGTAATATCGATAAGTGGATAAAAAACACTAATACACAAATTAGTGATTCAAAAAAGGAAGTTTTAGTTATTAGAATTAAAAATGCAAGTAGAGGAATAATTGACAACTTGCCAAATACTATTACTATTGATAAAACAATTGATAAAAATACATTAAAACAAATAAGGTTCATTTTTAGTAAAGAAGTTAAAGTATCACTAGTTATCGTAATTGCATTAATGTTAACTATAATAATATTCCTAAAGAGAAAAGAAAATAAATGGTTAACATATCTAGGTGCCATAGCCTTAGTATCTGGCCTATTAACAATTGCAACAAGCTTCATAATGAATGATATAGTAGCTTTATCACTAAATAACTATAATCTATCATTTATGACAAATTCATTTACAACAATATTCTCACATCAAATATTAATAACAGGTATTATTACAATAGTAGTTTCAATTATACTGTTTATTCTATATGTTATTTTAAATAAAAAAGCACAATTAAAAGCAACTAACTAATTAGTTAGTTGCTTTTTTCTTATCCAATTTACCCTTTATAAAAGCATAAATAATTGGGATTATAGAAATAAATACAATCGCAATAATAATCAAACTAAAGTGATCAGCAACAAAAGGAATATTACCAAAGAAATAACCTAAACATAAGAATAAAGTTACCCAAGTAATCCCGCCAATCGCATTAAAAGTTATAAACTTTTTATAGTCAAGTCTTCCCATACCAACAACAAAAGGAACTATTGTTCTAATTATTGGCATAAATCTCGCAATAAATACAGCCAAACTACCATATTTTGAAATCAGCGCATCAGCTTTATCCAAATTTTCTTGTTTAACAATAGTAAACTTTTTATTATTCAAAAGCTTCCGACCAAAATGTTTACCAATTTCATAATTAACAGTATCTCCGATAACAGCTGCCAGTATAATTAAAACCAGTAAAAGCCAAAAATTAAGCTGACCCATACCTGCGAAAGTACCAGCTGCAAAAATAAGTGAATCACCAGGTAAAAAAGGTAAGAAAACTAAACCAGTTTCACAAAAAATAACTAAAAATAAAATCAAATAAACAAGGCCACCAAAATTATTAATAAACCAGCCAATGTAATCATCACAATGTAAAATAAAATCAACGATAACCATTTCGTACCTCCTGTATAAACTAATTCATTATAACATATATATAAAGAAAAGGTCAAAACAATTTGACTACATCAAAATAAGAGTATATAATATGGGGCAAGTAGGTGATTGAATGAAACACTTAATGGAAATATTACAAGCACTATTACTATTTGTATTAGGTTTTTTAATCCTGTTTTCAGATAGCATTATAATGAATTCGCTAAAAACGGTCTTTATTACTTTCTTTTTAATCAGTGGATTAATTTCTTTATTAAACTTTATAATCACCAAAGACTATAAAAATAATCAATATATAAATCTAATAGTTGGAACTATCAATGTTTGGTCTAGTTTATTTATAGTAAATAATTATGAACTATTTTTAAAAGTACTACCACAAATTATATCTGTATTCGCGGTTATAATCGGTATAACATTTTTAATAGATTATTTAAATAAAGAAAACAAAACCAAGTTAGATTTAATCAAAATATTATTGTTAGTAATATATTCATTATTTTTAATCGGCCAGCCGTTAGAACTAGCAACCATATATACAAAATTATCGGGATTAGGTTTTATCGTTCTATCACTTTATATTTTAGGAAAAACAGTCCTAGAAAAACAAAATCAAAAAGAACAAAAAACTAACAGAAAGTAGGGGGAAATATGACAAACAATCAAGAATCATTAGTAGACAAGTTAGTATCTGTTTTAGAACTACAAATAAAAACATTTGAAAGCCTAAAAGAATTAGAAATTATGGACATGGCACATCTTCAAATGTCAGAAGAATATAAAAAAGAAATAGAAAAATTAAATATATATTTAACTAAAATAAATCATATTATAAATAGTATAAACTGTCATCCAAAAGATTTAGAATATGATGCTCAGTATATACTTTATAATATACATAACTATTTAACAGAAGTTCCAGAAATAGACGAATATGAACTTTCATCATGCTTAAGTCAAATCATCAGTCAAAAAATAAAAGAGCTAATAAACCAACAAGAATTCATAAATGAAGAAGATGAAGATTATGAAGAAATGTTAGTAATGGAAGAAGAAAATTACGGTGAAACAGATATCCACATTAGCATCATAAACCAAATTGAATTATCACGTATTAAAAAAATAGAAGAGTTTATCAGTAAACAAAAAGATCCTGTAAAAAAAGAAATGTTAATCCAATATAAATATAGATTAATAAGGAGTAATAAAAGTATCGCGGATCAATTAATTCAGGCCTCAATGAATACAGATTATTTAATAGAAGTACCAGATGATATTGAAGCTACAAAAAATAATATTCATGAACAAAATTATAAAAACCAAAAAGAATTAATGATAATTGATTACATCAAAGATTCATTAGAATGTTTTGAATTAAGCGATGATATACAAGATAAAAATGATATAAACGAAATAATTAATAAGGATATTGACTTCGCCTTTGTAGACTTCTTATTAAATCAAATATCAACAAATTATTTAAAATCATTCTTAATTGAATTAAAAAACGAAAACACAGAAAACCTAAATATAGTTTCTTTATTGACCCAAAATATTTTAAATCAAAGAGAAGATTACATAAAACCATCATCAGAACTACTAGACAATAAAGAATGTGTAGCCATTAAGGAAGAAACGTTAAATAAATTTATATCATTAATAAAACTGTCAGAATTAATTGTTGAGAAACATAATGAACTATGTGAATTAGAAAAACAAAATCAAAAAGAAACAGAAGATTATAACAAGAAAATAAACACTTTAAAAACATATCTAGAATTTGAAAAAGAAGCATTGCAAGATTTAGAGATAACTTATGATGAAGCAGAAGTATTAGATGAACTTCTTGAAAATAATCTATCTTTACTTTTAAAAAATAAAAGATATAAAAAATTAGTCCAAAAAAGATTAGAAAATATGATTCCTGACTTGGCCAATGAATTTGTAGTATCTTGTCAATCACATAAGGTTTTTTATATAATACACCAAACATATCATTTAACCGTACTAAAACAATTCCAAGAAATAATAAACAAAGAAAAGCATCCACACCTAAAAAATAAACTAATTGAGGAAAAATATAGAGTATGTGCATCGCACCAATGTATAAATGATGATTTGGTAAGTACTTCATTTAACCCAGATAAAGCCACCATTTTAAATGATCAAACAATATCAGACATACTAAATATTTCTGAAGTAGAATATGCCAGTGATAAAGATGAAGAACTATATGTTATAGCCAGTCAAATAATGCACGAAATGCTAAACACAAAACATAAAACAGAAAGTTATATTTATTATCAAACACTATGCTTAGAAGAAATATTAAGTAGTATTAGTTTAGAAAACATAATTGACTTAGAAGAACAATATAATAGCCAAATTAATGCAATAAAACAAAACAAACAAAATCCGTAAAAAATATTTATATAAAAACCATTATTTTAAAAAATAAAAAACAAATATTTAAAAATATAAAATCGCATCATTATAACTTTTTTTTTTTTTTTTTTTTTTGATAAGCAATATATGGTGAAATAGAATGAGAAGAAAAAGAAGAAAAAATAAACAAATAAAATTAATAACACTAACAAGCTTAAGCTTATTATTTATATTAACCGTAGGATATGCAGCCTTCAGTACCAACTTAAATATAACTGCCAAGGGTAATATACTAGAAAAAAGTAAAATAATAAAAAGTTGGTCTCACACAAGCAACGAAGATTTCCATACAGATTTTTATAAAGAAAATATAATTACCGTCACATTCTTAGATACTAACAAAGTTCTAGATAATGCAATAGATAGTTGGGATGTATCAGAAGCTAAAGATAAAGGTGTTATGGCTTATGTCCTCGAAAGTCAAATTGAATCAGGCAAATACGATTTGTACATAGGTGCAAATGGTGGAGTAAAAGCTAACGAAGACAGTAGCTACCTATTTTGCAAATTTAAAAACTTAACCACAATAAAATTTAATAATAACTTTGATACGAGTAATACTACAAGCATGTATATGATGTTCAATCAATGCAATAATCTAACTAATATAGATATTACTTCTTTTGATACAAGTAAAGTAACAGATATGGGTGGAATGTTCATGGGATGTAGCAAATTAACCGAATTAGATTTAAGTACATTTGATACAAGTAATTTAACTAGTATGTCTGCTATGTTTAGTGGCTGGAATGATATAGATAATATAGCCTCTTTAAAAACAATTGATTTAAGTAGTTTTAACACAAGCAAAGTAACTACTATGCATGACTTATTTGCCTACAATAATAATCTTGAAACTATAAAAGGATTAGAAAAATTTAATACAAGCAATGTAACAAATATGAGTGGCATGTTTTATTCATGTGAAAAAATTACCGAATTAAATTTATGCTCATTCGATACAAACGTAGTAACAAATATGGAGGGAATGTTTAGAAATATGACAAACATAAATAAAATTAAGGTTGGACCTAATTGGACAACCACAAATGCTAACACCTCAAATCTATTTTATAATAGTAAAATATCCTCAGTAACCACCGGACAATGCTAATTAAAACCATCTATATTAAAGCTAGTAGAACTAGCTTTTTTTCATGTATAATATCTTGACTTTAGAATACAATAGTACTACAATTTAATTGTACTATCACAAATAGAACAATTAAGGAGGGAAAGAAATGATAGAAATAAAAAATCTAACCAAAAAAATTGGTAATGAACTCATTCTAGACAAATTAAACTGTACCATAGAAGATAATTGCATTTATGGGTTAGTAGGTGCGAATGGCTCAGGCAAATCAACCTTACTAAGAATTATCAACGGCGTATTTAATCATGATGAAGGAACAGTACTGATAGATAGGCAAACAATAGATAATAATGAAAGACTAAAAGAAAAAATAGTCTACGTTCCAGATGATTTATTCTTTTATCCAAATTATACATTATTAGATACCGCCAAATACTATGAAGCATTATATCCTAATTTTGATATGAAATATTTTAAAAAACTAGCCAAAACCTTAAAATTAGATATCAATCAAAAAATAAGTGATTTATCAAAAGGAATGAAAAGGCAATGTGCTTTAATATGTGCTTTAAGTACAAATGCAAATTACATGTTATTCGATGAAACATTTGACGGGATAGATCCAGTTATCAGAACCGTTATGAAAAAAATAATCGCTAAACAAATGGAAACAAAACAAACAACAATCATCATGACTAGTCATAACTTAAGAGAATTAGAAGATATTTGTGATAATCTAGGACTACTTTATAAAGGTGGTATACTATTTGAAAGTGATATAGATACCTTAAAAACAGAAATGTTTAAAATACAAATTGCGTTAAAAGAAAAATTCGATAAAAAAACATTCAAAGATTTAGAAATGTTACACTTTAAAAAATGTGGTAGTGTTGCAACAATCATTATAAAAGGTAACCAAAAAGAATTAGAGAAAAACCTAAAAAAATTAAAACCAGTAATATTAGATTTTCTTCCACTAACTTTAGAAGAAGTATTTATATATGAAATGGAGGTGCTAGGATATGAATTCAATGAAATGGTTTAATCATAAATACTTAATGCAAAACCTAAAAAAATCAAAAAACATTCTCGCATTCTTCTTAGTAATAGTACCACTGTTAAGTGTTTTAAGTTTAATTATCATCGGTCAAAATAGCCATGAATTCGTAAATATAACATTTAATAAAGCCTCAATTGTAACCATAATCGGAATGTATATAATACCAGTTGTTGTATCCATAACCCTTTTTGGTTTCGTATTCAAAAGACAAAGCTCAGACTTTATTCTATCAATGCCACTCAATAGATCAACAATCTTTGTCACAAACACCGTAGGCGGAATTATATTATTACTACTAATGACATTTATAACTACCGTTTTAATATTATTAACCACTGCTCTTATGCCAAATCTCATTATTTCTAGAAGTATGATGGTAGATTTCTTTTTCATTTGGATAGTAGCGTACATATTCGTTTTCACAGCAGCCAATTTAGCTGTCACCCTATGTGGAAATATTGTTACTCAAATCGCCATAACAGCCTTAATACTTTTCTTACCCCCATTTTTAATCCATAGCTATCAAGGATTTACCGAATATCAACAAGCTGAAATAAAATGTACAGATGACTCATGCAAACCAGTACAATATAACTGCTATAATGATACAAAATGTTTAGAAAATCAAGAAAAAGGCATATATACAGGAATGGTAAGTTATAACCAAACCAATAATTATACACTACCATACCAATATGCTTCAACTGTTTATTCAGATCATTATAGTTACGATGTTTCAAAAGGTCAATTACTAAAAATGTGCGCCCTAAGTATCCTTTATTTCGCACTAGGACTCTATCTATTTAGAAAAAAGAAAATGGAAGTAACAGAAACATCATTCGGTAATATAAATGCTCATAACTTAGTCAAAAGTTTAACAACAATTCCAATGCTTACCTTCGCAGCCATGTGTTTCTATGAAAGAGAAGCAAATCTAGGAATATTTGTAATTATAATAACCTTAGTTTATTTCTTCATCTTTGATTTAATAACTAGAAAACAAATAAACAAAATTATCCTTTCGTTATTATATTTTGCTGTAACAACAGTTATTGTAATAGGATATTACTATGCCTTTACAAAAGACGGATTAAAACCAAATACCGTAATAACCCAAAATAATATTCAGTCCATTTCTATAAATTCGGCAAGTGATCACCTAGATACCTCAAATATATTTATAGATAATAAAAAACTAAAAAATATTATAGTTAAAGGATTAGTATCTAATTCAGATTACTCACCAGATTCAGAAAGATTAAATATAATTATAAAACTAAAAAATAACAAAACATATAAGATGGATATAAATAACATTTCATTAAACGACTATCAAAAAATTCTAAACATTGTCTACAACAACGAAAAATTCAGTGCCGCTTTTAGAAACATAGATTATAAAAACGTTTATGCCATCAAAGCTGCAAATGTAGTTATCAACCCAGCAAATAATAAAGAAATAATGGACATGATAAAAACAGGGTTAGAAAATATAAACATTGCTAAATATAACGAAATGAACCAAGGATTTGAAATCACACTTTATGCCTATAAAAACCATAAAGCTGTAATGTATCATGTAAATTCCGCAATAAGCCCAAAATTAACTAGATATATTTCAAAATACACAAACGATAGATTGAAAAAAGAAGTT
Source organism: uncultured Mycoplasmatota bacterium (assembly GCA_947296775.1). Taxonomy (GTDB): domain Bacteria; phylum Bacillota_I; class Bacilli_A; order RF39; family UBA660; genus Coprosoma. The sequence goes on along the minus strand of CAMYRF010000005.1, from coordinate 6,183 downwards.
ATAGAAAAAAATCCAAATATTAATGATATTGATAACATATATGCGTACCTAACCACCAATGATAATATGATGACAGACTATATAATAAATCATTCATATTCAGAAATTTATAACTTCATCAAAAATAATATAAATAAAACATGCGATATAAAACAAGAATATATCGAAATAAGTCTAAACTATAAAGGCAAAGCATATAAGTTCTATACAAATAATATAGATGGATTTGAAAAAATACTAAATCAAAAAACAGAAGAATTAAAAAACACAAAACAATATATCAATACCTTAAAATCATATCAAGATACTAATAATGAATAATATTGTTAGTCTAGATTACCAAAGTAGAAAACCAATTTTCAAACAAATTGTCCAGCAAATTACCAAATTTGTTGCCCTTGGAATACTAAAACCAAAAGATAAGCTTCCATCAACTAGGGAAATGGCTAGCAGTCTAGGAGTAAATCCAAATACAATTAGAAAAGCTTACAGTATGTTAGAAAACGATGGGGTAATTATAACCCTTTCTACTAAAGGTACATTTATCATAGATAATCCATCCAAAATAAAAGACAAAATAATAAAAACAGGTATTGATGAAATAAATCAAAAAATAAAAGAACTTACAAAACTAGGAATTACAAAAGAAGAAATTTTAAGCAAATTAAAATAAGGTAATCTATCCAAAAAAATTACCTTGTTTTTTTTGATATAGTGTATACAGTGAAATAGAATATGAGAAGAAAAAGCAACAAATAAAATTTATAATACTAACAAAATTAAGCATATTATTTATATTAACAGTAGGGTATTCGGCTTTCAGTACCAATCTAAACATAACGCCAATCGCAATATAACCATCAACAAAATTAGTTAAAGATGCAATTATAAATAAAATACCACACAGTATTTTATTTTTTTCTAAACTATAAATTACATCAAAGTTATGGTATAATGATAATACGAAAGTTGGAGATAATATGTTAAATGAAGTAAAAATATTATTTACAAATAATTCAAAGGAAAATACTGAATGTTTTACAAATGTTATAGACTTTATAAGTTGGTCGTTAAAAAATAGTAAACAAGAAATTATAATTCAAAGCGAAATAGAAAATATAAGACCAGAAGACATAAAAAATCTATACGAATTTCTTATGTTTTATAAAAATACAAAAGAAATATGTAATATACAAGCAAAAGAATATGATGATAAATTATTAAAACAAAATTATGAAGAAATAAAAGAAGCAGCTGAAGAATTTGTTAGAGTAAATCAAGATGGCAAGTATTTGCGTGCCTCTCTAGTTGGGCTAGGCTATCAAACGACAGGGAAACAAGATGATAATTACAAATATTTAGCCGCTGCTCTTGAAATATTTCAAACATCAATTTTAATTCACGATGATATAATTGATAACGCAAAAATGAGAAGAGGAAAAGATACAATTCCAGTATCATACCAAAAAAAATATAATACCCCTTTAAAAGAAAATAATACCTTTGAAACAAAAAAAATAAACTTCAGTAATTCAATGGGAATATGCGTTGGCGATTTAGGCTTTTACATTGCTAATCAAATCATTGTAAAATCATATAAAGAAAATCCATATCTTGCTGATCTTTTAGAATACTATAACGAAGTAGTTATAAAAACATGTCAAGGTGAAATGTTAGATGTTATCTTACCATTTAAAGAAGAATATTTTAAAACCACATCAAAGCTAGAAGAAAAAATAATCGAAATAGCAAAATTAAAAACTGCATGGTATTCAGTGATTGGACCATATTGTTTAGGTCTTATTCTAGGTGGAACTAAAGAAGAATACATCAAAATAATGGAAGAAATCTTATTAGAAATTGGAGTTGCTTTCCAAATTGAAGATGATATTTTAGGTATATATGGTGATGAAAAACAATTAGGAAAATCAATCACATCAGATCCAGAAGAATACAAACAAACAATTTTATACTCATATACAATGAGTACAGATTATAAAGAAGAATTACAAAAATACTATGGAAAAAAATTAACCGAAATAGAAACAGAAAAAGTAAAAGAAATATTTGAAATATCAGGTGCTAAAAAATACGCCGAAAACAAAATGGAAGAACTATTCAAAATAAGTCAGGAACAACTAAACGAAATAGACTTTATAGATGAAACAAATAAAAACATCCTAAAAGGATTTATCGTATATTTAAAACACAGAGTAAAATAAAGGAGTACAAAATGAAAAAGAAAATTATAATAATTGTTGCAATAATAATTGTATTACTAATCATAGGAATTACATATTACATATTAAATAATAATGACAGTACAAAATTTAAAAACGAATATGAAAAATTAAACAATCAAAAAGGATATTTAGATATAACAATTCCAAAAGATAATAATGTAAAATATGCTACCTTTGATGAAACAATGGACTTTTTAAATAATGGTACAGGAATTTTATATTTAGGTTTTCCAGAATGCCCATGGTGTCGTAACGCTCTTCCAGTATTGCTAGAAGCAGCTAAAGATAATGAAATAGAAAATGTTTATTATTACAATGCCAAACCAATTAGAGATGAAAAAGAACTAAAAGATGGCAAAATAATCATAAAAAAAGAAGGAACAAAAGACTACTATAAGCTAGTAGATAAATTAAAGGATCATCTAGGACCTTATGAAGGATTAGATGATGAAAGCGTTAAAAGAATTTACTTCCCAACAGCTGTATTCGTTATGGGTGGTAAAGTAGTAGGTATTCATATTGGAACAGTTGATTCACAAAAAGATCCAAGCAAAGGTTTAACAAAGAAACAAAAACAAGAATTATTAGATACATATAATCAGAATATAAAGAAAATTTATGGTACATGTGATACCGACTCAAGTTGCTAAAAAAGCAACTTTTTATTTATGCAAGAAAAAGCCATTATGAACATATTTCTTCTCATCAACTACAATAAATGCATTTTCATCAACAACCCTAATCAAACTAAGTAACTCTCTATAATGATTATCCATCGTTTCCAAAATAAGCATATTTTTAATCCCATCCTTACCATGAACATCAATAACCGAAACACCAAAACCTTTTTCACGCAAATAATCAGCTAGTTTTTCATTATTAGTAATGATCTGCAAAGTAATTGGTATTCTAATAAAATGATTAGTCGCAAAGCCTCCAATAATCGTACCAGCCGCAAAACCTAAAGAATAAAACACAGCTATCCATATACTACTAGAAGGAGTATTTAAAGCCTCCTGAACAATAACAAACCAAACAAAAACTTCAAAAAAACCAATAATCCCAGCTAAAATATTTTTGCCCTTAACCACAACAATAGTTCTAAAAGTACCTAAAGAAACATCTAATATTCTAGTAAAAAATATTTTTAAGCATAATAAAATCATAAGATCCACCCCAGTATTATTATGTAGAAAAAAGTCAAAAATATTTACAAAAAAAACCAAATATGCTAAACTCTAAATAAGGTGATAATATGAAAAAAATTATAAAATATTTAACGATTTTAGCACTACTAACACTAATCCCAAGTGTAGAGGCCAAAGAAATTGAGCACTTCACAAGTAAAGTAGATAATGATGTAATTATCGAAGACAAATATAATGCCTCAGTAGCTGCTGCCGGTGAAAATATCCATTTCAACGGAACAATAAATGGTATTTCATTTGGGGCAGGAAACAAATTACTATTTGAAGGCACAAGTGACTATGCTGCATTAGCTGGAAATGTTATTGAAGTAGAAGGAAAAGTCAAAGAAGACTTATTCATCGCTGGAAATCTTGTAACCATAAATAAAGATGCCCAAATAAGTAGAGATGCAATTATAGCCGCTAACGATGTAGAAATTAGTGGTAACTTTGATCGTAACATCAGCATATATGCTGCAAAAGTAACTTTTAAAAATGCTAATATAAAAGGCCACGTAAAACTTTACGTTAACAAAATAGAAATTCAAAAAGAAACAACTGTGGAACAAACACTATCATACCCAGAAGATAGTATTTATAAAGTAGAAAATGGCGCAAAAATTGGAAAAACAGAAAAGACAGATGCCATACAAAAAGAAGACGATGAAAATTACTTTTCCACAGTATCCGCAAAAATTTGGTCATTCCTTTGTCTAACATTAGTATTTGCAGCCATCACTTTATTATTCCCAAATGTATTTACCAAAATGAATAATAAATATGAAAAGATAGAATTTAGTGAAATAATAGAAGTATTTACTAAAGGACTAGTCACATTAATATTAGTTCCAATAATTATGGTATTATTATTCTGTACTTTAATAGGAATTCCACTCGCCATAATACTGCTATTATTCTATGGAATTGCAATTTACATCTCAACAATTTTTACTGCCTACCTAATAGGCTACAAAATATGGCAAAAAGTCTTTGATAAAGATATCAATATGTTAGGTTTAGGAGTAATCGGGTTATTCATCTTATTCCTATGCAGTTTAATCCCTGGTGTTAGAACCCTAGTTTCAATAGTTACAACACTAGTAGGCTTAGGCTTAATTGTAAATATCTTTGCTAAAGAAAAATAAGTTTTAACAAAAGTTAAAGCTTTTTTTGTAGAAAATTTTAATGAAAAAATAATAGATATTAAATGCGCAAAAGCAAATGACAAATATATTTTTATTACAACTTATGAATTAAATAAATAACACAAAATTCATATAATAAACTCAGGTGCATATCATTAAGCAAGGAGGAAATTATGAATAAAAAAACTATAATTGGAGTTATAGGACTCATACTTGTTATTGTACTAGTCATATTTCTAGTTACAAATAAAAATAAAAAAGAGGAGCAAACAGAATTAGAGACAAATGAACTAACTGCAACAGTATTATCAGTTTCTGGAAACACACTAACAGTTCAAGATAAAGATGATATTATCTATACATTTAATGACTTTGACAATGAAGAAAGTTTTGTATCAGGTGAAAATCTAACCATAAGCTATACAGGAGACTTAGATAAAGACACAGAATATCAAACAGTATCCATCATAAAATGCGCAAAATTAAATGGTGATGATATTCAGACAATGATGGAAGATAAAAGCGCTTTTAGCATTTTCTATAAACAAGCAGCAAAAAAACTAGATAAAATGACCTTAAAAGAAAAAGTCGGTCAAGTACTATTAGTAGGGGCTCCAGAAACAGGCGCAGCAGAATTACTAAAAGATAATCCATATAGTGGATATATCCTATATAAACGTGATTTCGATAACAAATCAACATCACAAGTAAAAAGTAAAATTAGATCATTACAACAAGCATCAGATATTCCACTTTTAATCGCTGTTGACGAAGAAGGCGGAAAAGTAATTAGAGTTTCAAGTAATCAAAAACTAGTCGAAACGCCATTTAAATCCCCACAACAACTATATAAATCAGGTGGAATGGATGCAATAAAACAAGATACCATCGACAAAAGTAAAATACTAAACAATCTAGGCATAAATCTAAATTTAGCGCCAGTAGTCGATGTAGCAACAGACACAAAAGCATACATATATGAAAGAACAATAGGAGAAAACACCAACATTACCTCAGAATATGCAAGAACAGTTATCAACGCAAGCAAAGGAACGGGAGTTTCATATACATTAAAACACTTCCCTGGATATGGAAATAACACCGATACACACCAAGGGGAAGCAGTAGATAATAGAACGTTTGATGAAATCAGAGACCAAGATCTACCACCATTTATTGCTGGAACAAAGGCGGGAGCCGAAGCTGTATTAGTTAGTCATAATATAATAAAAAGTATTGATCCAAATGAACCAGCCTCATTATCTGCAAGCGTTCATAATTTGCTAAAAAACACAGTAGGATTTAGTGGAATATCAATAACTGATGATTTATCAATGTCAGCAATAAAAGATGAAGACGCCTTAGTAAAAGCTCTAAAAGCAGGAAATGATCTTTTAATAGTTACAGATTCAACTGGCAGCATAGATAAGATAGTAAAAGCCGTTCAAGATGGTCAGTTAGAAGAAAAAGTAGTTGATAGAGCAGCATTAAGAATACTTGCTTGGAAATATTATAAAGGAATGTTTACAACCACAAAATAACAAAGTATATCTAAGAAAAAGATTACTTTGTTTTTTTGTATAAGTACAAATCAATTTGTTAACAAAA
>CAMYRF010000004.1 GCA_947296775.1 uncultured Mycoplasmatota bacterium | reverse complement strand
ATGTATAAGATTGCTGGTGAAATGCTTCCTTGTGTTGTTCATGTTGCGGCTCGCTCTTTAGCAACACACGCTTTAAGTATTTTTGGTGATCATCAAGATATTTATGCAGCTAGGGGAACTGGCTTTTGTATGCTTGCTTCTTCTAGTGTTCAAGATGCTTATTATTTAGGTTTGGTTAGTCATTTGGCGTCTGTTAAGGCATCGCTTCCTTTTATGCATTTTTTTGATGGCTTTAGAACTAGTCACGAATTTAATAAAATAGATATTTTTGAAGATTATGAGCTTAACGGTTTACTTGATGCTTTAGCTTTAGAAAAATTTAGAAATAAGGCTTTAAATCCTAGTGATCCTGTTACTAGAGGTACTAATCAAAATGGTGATATTTATTTTCAAGTAACTGAATCAAGAAATAAATTTTATGATAATGCAGTAGATATTGTTTGCGAATATATGGATAAAATAAATGAAAAAGCGGGAACTAATTATAGACCTTTTAATTATTATGGTAATCCTAATGCTAGTAAGGTTATTGTGGCTATGGGGTCTGTGTGTGAAACTATTAAAGATACGATTGATTATTTGGACGATGATTTTGGTTTAATTGAGGTTCATTTATATAGACCTTTTAGTGTGAAACATTTACTTTCTGTGTTACCGGAAAGTGTTAATAAAATAGCTGTTTTAGATAGAACTAAAGAGGCTGGAAGTAATGGGGAACCACTTTATTTAGATATTGTTAATGCACTTAAAGATAAGAATATTACTATTGTTGGTGGTAGATATGGGTTATCTAGTAAAGATACAACTCCTGGAATGATTAAAGCGGTATTTGATAGTTTAGATAGTCCTAGAAACAATTTTACAATTGGAATTGATGATGATGTTACGCATTTAAGTTTAGATTATAGTGATTTAGAAATTTTTGGTAATGATACATCGTTTTTACTTTATGGTTATGGTAGTGATGGAACGGTAAGTACAGCTAAAACTTTATTAGAGATCGCTGGTGACTATAGTGAAAACTATGTTCAAGGATATTTTGAATATGATTCTAAGAAATCTGGTGGGGTTACCGCGAGTCATTTGAGATTTTCGCCTGATAAAATTAGAAAAACTTATTTTGTTTCTCATCCTAAATTGGTAGTCGTTACCAAGGATACTTATTTTAAAGAATTTGATACGGTTAGTAATATAGCTGATGGTGGAACTTTAATTATTAATACAATTAAGACGGATATGGAAGTTAATGAGCTACTTAGTTCATATAAAAAGATCCTTAGGGATAGAAATATTAAAGTATATACGATTAATGCTTATGAACTTGCACGTAAGTGTGGTCTTGGTAATAAGATCAGTATGATTATGGCAAGCGTGATTTTAAAATTATCTGATTTATTTAATTATGAAGAAAGTGTTAATTTACTTAAAAAAAATATTGATAAGAAATTTTCTGTTAAAAATAGGGAATTAACGGATTCCAATATTTTAGGTGTAGATGAAGCTTCTAATTATTTAAAAATGATTAGTTTAGATGATGATATTAGTGAACTTACTTTTGATGTTAATAATGTTTATGAAGCTGTTAGTCATAGACTTGGTAATGGACTTAAGGTTTCTGATTTTAAAGGTATGGAAGATGGTACTATGCATCATACTAAACCGAATGGAAGGGTTTTAAGTGATATTGTTCCTAAATGGTTAAATGAAAATTGTATTCAGTGCGGAATGTGTAGTTTAGTATGTCCACATGGTGTTATTAGACCGTTCTTATTAGATAAGGATGAATATGAAAAAGCTCCATCTAGTATTAAGGAAAAATGTGTGCCTGCTATTGGGGTGCCTGAACATTATTTTGTTATTGGTATTTCTAAAGAAAATTGTACTGGATGTGGTGTTTGTATTAATACTTGTCCTGGCAAAAAAGGTGAGAAAGCACTTTCTTTCCACAAATATACTAGCGATGATGAATTTGATTATTTAGTTAATAATGTTAAAGAAAAAGATTTAGTTAAGTTAGAGACGATTAAAGGAAGTCAATTTAGAAAACCTAAATTTGCTTTTCATGGTGCATGTGCAGGATGTGGTGAAACTGCTTATATTAAATTACTAACGCAAATGTTTGGCGATAATTTAATGATTGCGAATGCTACTGGATGTTCTTCTATTTATGGCGCTTCTATGCCTGATATGCCTTATAGTTTACCTTGGGCGAATAGTTTGTTTGAAGATAATGCAGAATTTGGTTATGGTATGCTTATTGGATATGAAACTATGCGTGGTAGAATTAGAAAATATATGGAAGATCGTGATGATGATTTGTTTGATAAATGGCTTGATAATCCTAATGATTACAAAATAACCAAAGAAGTTTATGATAATATAGATTATACTAAATATCCTGAACTTGAAACTTTAAAAAATTATATTGTATCTAGAAGTATATGGGCTATTGGTGGTGACGGCTGGGCTTATGATATTGGCTTTGGTGGAATTGATCATGTACTTTCTAGTGGTGATAATATTAATATTTTAGTGCTAGATACACAAGTTTATTCTAATACTGGTGGGCAATCATCAAAAGCAACTCCTAAAGGCGCAGTGGCTGAATTTGCGGCTATGGGCAAAAATAATAGTAAAAAAGATTTGGCTAGAATTGCAATGAGTTATCCTAATGTTTATGTAGCGCAGGTTAGTTTAGGAGCTAATATGATGCAAGTTATTAAAGCTTTTGATGAAGCTAATAAACATAATGGTCCTTCTATTATTATTGCTTATACTCCTTGTATCTCACATGGTATTAAAGGTGGTATGGGACAAAGTGTTAATATGGAGGCTTTAGCTACTAAATGTGGTTATTTTCCAACGTTTAGATATAATGGGCAGTTTACTTTAGATAGTAAAAATCCTGATTTTGATTTATATGATGAATTTTTAAATAAACAATCTAGATATACTATGCTTAAAGCTGTTAATCCAGAAAAAACTAAAGAATTGTTAGAAGAAAATAAAGAAAATGCGATTAAAAGATTTGAGTATTATCAAAATTTATCTAATCAAAAATAACAAATAAGGTTATCTTATTTGTTTTTTTTGTGCAAAAAAATAAAAATTTTTCTTAGAAAAAAAGGAAATGGGTGTATCAACATCGTATGATATATGTGAAGGGGTCAGAAAGGACTAGTTAAATGAATTATTATAATGAAATAAAAGATACTTTAATAAAAAACGAAATATATAAAAAAGCAAAAGATTATTCTAAAAATAAAAGTGATTTAAATAGTTATTATGAAGTGGGGAAATTACTTATAGAAGCTCAAGGAGGAGAAGAACGTGCGAAGTATGGAAATAAGCTAATTAAGGAATATTCAGAAAAATTAACTAGAGGGCTTGGAAAGGGTTATTCTGCAAGAAGTTTAAGAAAAATGAGAAGTTTTTATTTAATGTTTAGGAAATGGCCGTCATTGCCGGCCAAATTATCTTGGAGTCATATTATGGAATTATTGGTATTAAAAACTATTGATGAAGTTAATTATTATATTCATATTGTAGAAACTTATAATATTTCGTATCGTGAACTAAAAGAAAGAATAAAATCAAATGAATATGAAAGAATTGGATATAAGGAAGAATTAGAAGAACCTAAGGTAAATAGTTTAATAAAAAAGCCAATTTTAATTAGGACTAAGAATATTCCTGAACAGGTTACAGAATATGCTTTACATAATATTATTTTAGAAAATATGAGTGATTTTTTAAAAGAACTTGGTGAAGGTTTTTCTTATATTGATCATGAAGTAAAAATAAAAATTGGCAATAATTATAATAGAATAGATTTTTTGCTTTTTAATTATATTTATAACTGTTTTGTAGTTATAGAACTTAAGGTAGCAGAATTTAAAGCTGAATATGCTGGACAAACTATTAAATATATGAATTATGTAGATAAACATTTAAAAAAGCCTTATCACGATAAGACTGTTGGAATAATTGTGTGTAAAAAAAATAATAGGTATGTTTTAGAATATATTGGCTTTGATAATTTGTTTGTATCAACATATGAATTAGACTTTAAATAACTGTCAAATTTAGTTTAATTTATGGTTTATTTAAATTTTATATTTAAAAACATGTTATAATTTAAGTAACAAAAAAGGATAGGTACCCCCTGAAAGGACCTATCCAAATAAAAGAATAAAAAGGGGCTGGCTAGTTTACACTAGCGCCAATCCAATATAAATTGAATTGGTGATATATATATTATCACAAAAAATAAATATGTCAAGTTAAATTTAGTTTTTTTTGAAAAAAAAGGAGGAACCAGATGAGAGATTTAAAAGAAGTTAAAGGAATTGGTGTTAATACAATTCGTGATTTTAATAATTTAGGTATTTATAATACCGCTGATTTACTTGGGTATTATCCATTTAGATATGAAGTTTTAGAAAAAACAGATATGAATAATGTAATTGATGGTGATAAGGTTATAATTGATGGCATATGTGAGAATGTTCCTAATGTTTATTATATATCAAGAAAATTAAATAAAATGTCTTTTAGAATTAATACAGGAACCAAGATTATGAACGTAGTTATATTTAATAGGGCATTTCTTAAAAATAATTTATTTATGGGGAAAGAAGTTACAGTTATTGGAAAATATGATATGAAACATAATACTATTACTGCTAGTGATATTAAATTTGGTTTACTTAATGAAACTGTTATAGAACCTATATATCACTCTTCTAGTAAATTAAATAGTAAAAAAATTAATAAAGTTATTAATACGGTTATTGGTAAAGAAAATGTTTTAGATTATATTCCTGATCCTTTGAATGAGAGGTATCATTTTATGGATAAAAATAGGGCAGTTTATTTGGTACATAATCCTTTTGATATGAAAATGGTTGATGAAGCTATGAGGAAACTTAGATATGAAGAGTTATTCTTATTTATGCTTAAAATGAATTATTTGAAATCTAACAATACTAAAAGTGATGGTCTTAAAAGAGACGTGGATTATTCTTTGGTAGAAGATTTTATTAATAATCTTTCTTTTAATTTAACTGATGATCAATTAAAGAGTGTTAAAGATATTTATAAGGATTTAACTTGGCCTAAACGAATGAATAGATTATTACAAGGTGATGTTGGAAGTGGTAAAACAATTGTATCTTTTATAGCTTTATATATTAATTATTTAGGTGGGTATCAGGGTGCTTTAATGGCACCTACAGAAATACTTGCAATTCAACATTATAATAATATTAAAAGTATTCTTCCTAATCTTAATGTAGCATTGCTTACTGGGAAAATGAAAGCTAAAGATAGGAGAGAAATTTTAGAAAAAATTGGCAATGGTGAAATTGATATTATTATTGGAACGCATGCTTTAATTAGTGATGATGTTATTTATAAAAATTTAGGTTTAGTTATAACTGATGAACAACATCGTTTTGGTGTAAATCAAAGAGGTAATTTGAAGAATAAGGGAATTACTCCTGATATTTTATATATGAGTGCGACTCCTATTCCAAGAACATATGCTTTAACTTTATATGGTGATATGGATATTTCTAGCATTAGAACTATGCCTAGCGGAAGAAAACCAGTTAAAACAATTTTAAAGTCTAATAAAGAAATTAAAGATGTTTTATATATGATGCTTGATGAAATAAAAAAAGGGCATCAAATTTATGTAATTGCTCCTTTAGTAGAAGAAAGTGAATCTATGGATATGGAAAATGTGTATGAGCTTGAAGAGAAAATGAATAAAGCTTTTGGTAAGGTGGCTCAGGTTGGAGTTTTACATGGGAAAATGAAAGCTAATGAAAAAGATGAAATAATGGATAAGTTTAAGAATGGGGAAACTCAAATTTTAATTAGTACTACTGTTATTGAAGTTGGGGTTGACGTGGCTAATGCGACGATGATTGTGATTTTTGATAGTTATCGTTTTGGATTATCTGCACTGCATCAGCTTCGTGGTAGAGTAGGACGTAATGATTTGGATTCATACTGCGTTTTAATTAGCGACAAGGAAACTAAAAGGCTTGATGTTTTAACTAAGACTAATGATGGATTTAAGGTTAGCGAAGAAGACTTTTTATTACGTGGTAGTGGTGATTTGTTTGGTTTTAGACAAAGTGGTGATATGAACTTTAAGGTTGCTGATATTAAAAGGGATTATGATCTTATGCTTATGGCTAAAGAAGATAGCGAAAGATTTTTAAATAGTGCAGATTATACTAGTGACAAATATAAACATATTTGTGATGTTATTGAAAAAGCGGTTAATTTAGATTAGAAGGGATGATATTATGAATAAAGTTGCAGTAATTGGATGCGGTAATGTTGGGATGGCGTATATTTTTGCCTTAGTTAATGGAAATAATAATGTATCTGAAATTGTAATGATTGACAAGAATGTGGAAAAAATAGAAGGAGAGAAAATGGACTTGTGTCATACTTTAAATTATATTTCTAGTAATATTAAATTAAAAGTTGGCGATTATAGTGATTTAGATGATGCGGATATTGTTTGTATTACGGCTGGACCTAGCCAAAGTAATGATAACCGTCTTAAGGATTTGGAAAAAGCAAATGTTATTTATAAAGATATTTTTAAAGAGATTAATAAAACTAAATTTGATGGTATTTTGTTAATTGCTAGTAACCCACTTGATGTTATGAGTTATTTAGCTTATAAATATTCTGGGCTTTTAAGTCATAAAGTGATTGGTTCTGGAACTAGTTTAGATACTTCAAGACTTAAATATATGATGTCTGAAAAACTTGATATTAATCCAAAAAGTATTCATGCTTATGTTATTGGAGAGCATGGGGATTCACAGTTTGCTTTTTGGAGTGCTGCTAATATAGCAGGTGAAAGTATTTCGAAATTTTTAACTAGTGAAGAAATGTTGAAATTTGAAAATGATACAAGAAATGCAGCTTATGAAATTGGTAATCGTAAGGGGTCAACTTATTATGGTATATCAATGGCTTTAGTAAGAATTACTAATGCAATTTTAAATAATGAAGAAGCGATTATTCCTGTTTCTAATTATGATGAAAAAAATGATGTTTATGTTAGTACACCTTGTGTTATTGACCGTTCTGGAATTAAACAAAGAATTTATTTGAATCTAACTCGTGAAGAAGAAAATAAATTACAAAATTCTATTGATATTATTAAAAATGCAATTGATAGTTTAAAGTAATGTGTAAACTGAAGAGAGTATTTGAAAAATTTGTTGACATTTTTTGATTAATATTTTATACTTGTTATAGCATAGATATTGTTATCTATGTAGGAATACTTACGGTTTAAATGTGAGTGTTCTGACCAAAACCCCCTGAAGGAGCCATCGAGCTCCTCTTTTTTTGTTGTTTTAAAGGGGATAATAGATTTTATGTAAAAGTTAGGTACCAAATTAGGTACCAATTTATTGTAAATTATCGATTATATTAATGATTTCTTGCATTTGATTTTTAAATAAATGCGAGTATGTGTTTAATGTTTCATCTATTTTTGTATGACCTAGATATTTTGCAACTAATGTTATACTAGCATTACTATTTATTAATAATGATGCGCAGCTATGTCTAAAATCATGTATTCTTATTTGTTTAGCTCCTGCTAGTTACAATTTTTATTTTTATGACATCTTATCTTTATTATTATTGATATGATCGGTATCGCCAAATATATACCATTTATTTGAAAAACTTATTAAATAATATTAATATTAATTTTAATGATAAAATTAATATACTTAAAAAGTGAAAAATAGTATAATATAAAATGAGGAGAGTAAAATAATTATGAACAATGTTAATGTTGAAGATTTAAAATATAAAAGTGAATATGATATTAATCAGGGAAAATATCAAAATGGGTATAGAATAGTATTATTTGATGAAAATGGTAATTATTATATTGATGCTTATTCTGGAACAATAGAAGGGTTTATGATTGGTTTTGCAGAAAATGATCCGATTATTGATGAAGACGATATACCAAAGTTTATATCTATAGATGATTTATTAGAACGTTATTTAAATGATTTACCAAATATTACTGCAGTTGCACTTTATAAAACAGATGGAACTTGTATAGAAAAAAGATCACGAAAAAAAGGTTAAATAAATTTATATATAAATAATAAAACACTATCCTTTTGGATAGTACCTATTTTTTACTATTATTGATTTTGTTTAAATTATTGTTTATTTTTTTTTATTTGTACAAAACTTGACATTTTTTGTGAACGGATTATAATAATTGTAGTGAGTGAGGGGGAATATCATGAAAAAAATAATCACTTGTATGATTACTTTTTTTGCTACATTTGTAATGGTTATAAATGGTGCAAATGCTTTAGAAAGTGTGAATGCATCTTTAATTACAAATCATAATGATTTATATAGTGGCGAAGAGGTAGAAATTACATTAAAATTTGATGGATTTAATGATATTAAGAAAGGAATTAATGCTTATAAAGCTACTTTAGATTACGATGAAAATATTTTTGAACAGGTGTTTCAAAATTCTTTTGCGTGTTTAAATGGTTGGGAAGAAATTCTTTATAATCCTAGTAATAAAGAATTTGTATCTATTAATAGGGTTGGAATAACAAAACCAGGCGCTGTAGCAAAAATTAAACTTAAAGTAAAAGAAGGTATGAAGCCTACTAAAACAAGTATTAAAGTTAGAGATGTTGTGGTATCTGAAGGTAAAAAGGATATTGAAGTTAAAACGGCTACAAATAATTTAAATATTGTTACAACTCAATCTTCTATTCCTTCTGAGAAAGATCCTAATAATAATACTTCTTTAAATAAACCTGTTAATAATGTTGTTTTAGGAACTGCTCCAAGAAGTAATTCATTTTTAGACAAAGCTCTTAAAGTTTCTGATGATATTGCTGAATTAGAAAAACAAGAAAATTTGGGTGAAGATAATATAACTTCTATAACAGATAATTCTGATAAATCTATAAAAGATTCTAAGGAAAAAGAAACAAAAAAAATTAAAAAAACTTCACATAATTATTTAAATTTATTTCTTTTGTTTTTAATAGAACTTATAATTTTATTTGTTATTATATTTATAGTTAGAAAAAGAAAAGAAAATAATGGCGGTAAAGACGATATTGATTTTTCGGATAAACAAAAGAAATTTATGTCATTTTTCATTATAGGTATTTTATCATTTGAATTTGTTGGAACTGTTTTTGCAGCAACAATTGATTTTGCTCAAAAAGGTGAATTAAACGACGATAGTGAAATAAATTATGCAGATGTTAATTTATTACAATTACATTTAATTGATTTGAAAGAACTTGAAGATGATAAATTAGAAAATGCAGATATTAATAGTGATGGTAAAATTACAGTTACGGATTTAACTTTATTAATCCAAAAACTTGAAAAGACATTAGATTATGAAGTTACATTATCTGATTTGCGTTTTGATAATTATTATCCTAATAAAAATGAAGATGCAAAATTAAAATTTGATGCATCTGTTAGTTTTGGTGCATATATTGAAAAAGTTGTTGTTAATGGAAAAGAATATGATGTTATTAAACAAAATGATTCTGATGAATATGGCATGATGGTTAATGTTGGTGATGCCTCAGGTGTTAAAGAATACAAAATTACGGAAGTTATTTTAAACAATGGTAAGACAGTTTCAGTAAATAATTCTGTTAAACTTGATGTATTAAAAACAGAACCTAGTATTAGTAATTATAGTGTGGCTGAAGATGATTCTGATGTTGCAAATCTTAAAGCAAATATATCTTTTGATTTTACTGATAATGATGATAGTATGACATCTGGTGTTATTACGGTTAAAAATGATAAAGACGAAGTTGTAAAAGCTGGTATAGTTAAAAAAGGGAAAAATACTTTAGAAGTTCCAGTACAAGATGGAAAAATGTATAAAGTATATGTTTCTGTAAAATATGATTTAGATACTAATGAATTAAAACAAGAGAAAGATAATACAGGTACTTTATCATTTGAAAAAGATTTACGTATAGTAATTGAGTATGATTTTGAAATTAGTAATATTAAAACTTATAAAGATGATAATATGAGTACTACTTTTGAAAAGAAAGAACCAATTCAAATTCGCTTTGAAAGTTCAAATTTATCTAATTATGAACCTACTGAAATTACTGTAAATGGTACAAATTATACAGTTAAAAAAGAAGGGAATATCTATGTTGCAGACACTGTAAGTTTTGATGACTTAGGTGATAATAATGTTACTGTAGAAAGCGTTACTCTTGGTAATGGTAAAAAGTTTGAACTTAAAAAGGATAATAAGTTAAGCGTTAAAATTATTAAGAGAAAACCTAGTGCTGGTGATATAACTTGGGTAGAAAATGTTAGTGATGGAAAGTTAACAGTTAAATTTAAATTAACTGATAATGATAACGCAATTAAAAATGCAAAAATCATTCTTTCTGATGAAAATGGTGATGAAATTTCAAACAAAGATTTAACTTTGGATGAAATTAAAGATGGAAATATTGAAAAAGTATTAGATACAAAAGTTACTTCTAAATATAAAGTAAAAGTTATTGCTACTTATAATCAAAATGTTGATGATATTGAAAATACATTACTTGAAAAAGAAATAAATGCTCTTCCTAATGCTAAAATAAGCGGTGTTAGTGCTAACAATAAATATTTAGAAAAAAATGGTGTAGCAGTATTAACTTATACTATTGATAGTAATAAAACTATTAATGTTAGTAAAATTCGTATTAATAATGTAGACTGTATTGCTGAAAAACTTGAAGATGGAAAATATAAAGTTTCCTATGAAGTAGGTGATGATAGTGGAATTATTTCATTAACTGCTACTAAAATTATTTTCAGTGATAATTCTATGGCTGATGTTAATAAAACTATTAAGGTAGAAGTACTTAAAGATAGACCAGAAGTAAATAATTTTACTTTAGTTGATGATTTAGATAATACTAATGTTGATATTAGTTTTGATGTTAAGGATGTAGAAAATACATTTGTTAGTGGTAAAGCTGTACTTACTAATACTGAAGATGGTACAAGTGTTTCTAAAGATATTACTAAAGGTTTAAATGAACTTACATTTAAAGTTAAAAGTGCTGTAAAATATAAACTTGACATTAAAGCAACTTATGATAGAGATACAAATACTCTGGAGGAAACTGATAATAGTGATAATCTTATAGAAAATGAAGTTTTATTTACTAAAAATGTACAACAATTATCTGATTATGAAGTTAAAATTACTGATTTAAAAACTTATGATGGCGATAATGAAACTAAGTATTTTGCAAAGAATACTCCTATTACTGTAAGTTTTGAAAGTACTAATATTACTGATTTTGTTCCAGTACAGGCAGTTATAAATGGTAAATTATATGATTTAACTAATGCTGCTGATGTTTATAGTACTACAACTGATAGTTATGATGTTGCAGGAGTTAAAAATATTGTAATTGAAGAAGTTATCTTTGATAATTCAAAACGTATTAAATTAGATGGAACAGATTTAGTTAAAGTTGAAATTTTAAAGGATGAACCAAAAGTTAAAGATTTTAATTATAAAGAAAATACTGATAATACAGTTACTATGTCATTTAATTTAGAAGATTCTGATAAAGCTTTAAAGTCTTCGAAAATTGTTGTTACAGATGAAAATGATAATGAAGTAAAGGCTGTTAATATAACTTCAGGAGAAAATGAAGTTTCATTTGATCTTGGTAGTAGTCAAGTTTATGATGTTAAAATTATTGCTGATTATGATTTAGATACAAATGGGCTTGATAATAGTTCTAACGAATTTACTAATAAGGTTATTGATGTTCAAACAATAAATATCGGTGCTCGTTTATTTGAAATGAAGGATATTGTAAGTTTTAATGTTTATAGGCAAACTGCAGATGGTGTAGTAGTAACTGAAAAACTTAAAGAAGAAGATTTATCAAATTTAGATGATTATATTGTTAAAGTTCAACTTAAACAGATGCCAACATTCCATACTAAAATTAAAGAATATAAAGTTGAGGATAATAAATTAAAATTAACTTTAGATTATGATGATATAGTACAATATGATGGTAATAATAGACAAAATAAACTAGAATTAGTTTATGGTGATATGAATAATGGTGAAGCTACTAATGTAAGTTTAGAAAGTTTAGCACAAAAAATTGCTGAAAATCCAAGTGGAACATTTACTTTAACTAGAGATTATGATGCTTCATTATTATCTAGTAGTAGTTCTAGTGCTTTATTTGGAACTTCATTCTCAGGAACATTAAATGGTAATGGATATAAGATTTATAATTTATCAAAACCATTATTTGATACTTTAGAAGCAGGAACAATTGAAAATCTTACTTTGGAAAATGTAAGTTTATCTGGTACTAGTAGGGGAACTGTTGCTAATGTTGCGACTAATGCAACTATTACTAATGTTCATGTTAAAGATTTAGCATTTGCTACAGGTTTGGATAGATCTGGTGGAATTTTAGGAGAGGGAACCTCTACAGACATTGAAAACTCTAGTGTAAGTCAACTTAATTTAACTACAGCAAAAGCAAGAATTGGTGGAATTGTTGGACAAACAACAGGTGGTAATATTACAAACTGTTATGTAGATGGTAATATTACTGCAACTTCTACTAAAGATGGTAATGGTATTGGTGGAATAGTAGGTAGTGCTGAAGCATCACCAACAACTACTATCGAGAATTGTCTTACTAAAATTAAGTTTGATAATGCTAGTGGACACAGACTTAATGGTGCGATTATAGGTCTTGCCTTGAATAGTACTGCAGTACTTAATAATAATGTAAGTTTATCAACTGGTGAAAAGGTTTATAGTGTACATGGTTATGCAATTCATGCGTCATCAACTAATAACTATGAATTAGAGGGTTCTGGTTTAACATCTAATGCAAGTGGTGATGTAGTAAAAACTGTTGCTAAAGATGCTATTAATAAAGACTTCTTCAAAGATAATGCCAAGTTTGATGAAGCAATTTGGAAATTAGATGGTGCTTCTTATGACAATGTTCCAGTGTTAAAAGGAAGTATTTCTAAAGAAGAAACTAAAGTTGAAACTCCATCTAATAGTAAATTATATATCCCAGATTATAGTAGGATTAAAAAGATACATGGATTTAGTGAATCTAAAGAAATTTTATATCATAATATAAATAAATTAATGCCATATTATGATGCTAAATACTTAATTGAAGATGGTAATAAAAATATAGATGATAATGCATTAAATGAAAAAGCAATAAAACATATCATACCTTACAATAGTGAAGGAAAAATGCTTACATATTTAACTAATGATAATCATAATAGTATTGCTAAAATTAAAGTAGTATTTGATGATAATAAAATAAATGAATATAATGTAAGTTTTAAAGAATTAAAACAAAACATTTCTATTTATGAAATTGAAGGTTTACCTCTTGAATATGCTTATGATAATTATGTAATGAAAGAGGATGCAGCAATTGTAAATACATTATCTGAATATATAAATAGTGTAGATTATACTACTGTATTAGAACCATTAACAACTGCAGCGGATGCTAGACATTATAAAGATCATTATAATGAAACTATGAAGCCTCTTGCTAAAACTATTGCATTACAATTATTACATAATGATTCTAATAATGCACTTACTATGGATAGTGATATTTTAAATAATAAAATAAAAGAAGAGTTTATTGATAGTGGAAAAATAAATAAAATTTTATATGCTTACAACTATTATTACAGATGGTATAACTTTGAAATAGGTGGCTCAAAGGTATCTGATCTTATGTTATTTGAAGGAAAAACATATAAGGATACTATGACTATTGATAATTTAACTAATGAAGTATTAACTGGTAATATGGGTGTTAATGTTACTGACAGTTTCTTTAAAACCAACCTTGCTAAATATACTGGAAGTTCTGATCTTAGATATTTCTTAGATGGTGTTATTACCAATATTGGTGGTTATGAAGATGTGAACGATTGGTTTACTGAGTATTTTGGTTCAAGAAATATATTAGCAGAATTTGGTGTAGATAAAAATCCTAATATCCTATATCGTGGATGGTATCAGGTTAAGAAAAATAGTAAAATGATACTTCCTATTATTACTTTGCCAGTTGATTGTGCATACATAATTAGTGGTCCAGCTCATTTACAAATTGGTCCTTCACAGTTGTATCATAAAGATGTAAATACTACTGCTGGAAGAAACGCAGTTAGAAGTAAAGTTAATGATCATGTAACTCTTGTAAAAAGACATTTGAGTACATTAGCTGGTTCATTTGATCCAGGAAAATGGAATAATTATTGTATTATGGTTTATGACTGTACTAAAATTATTACAGGTTATAAAAATTCATATTTTCCAGGTACTAATATTGTAATAGGTACTGCACCTGTATATACTCAAGGAAAAGTTGGACAAAATTATCCATTCTTCAAAAACTTTAGTGAGGTATTTGGTTTATGGCAACCAGGTGGAAGTGCTGCTGGTGTTGGAAATACTGCAGGATTCTTATGGTTCATAGCTAGACAAGGTCTTACTAATTATGATACTTGGACTCATGAATTTGAACATGCTTTATTTGATAAAATAATGTTATTCCAAGCTGGAACTAGATTTAAGGCTGGTCTTGAAACATTAACTGAAGGTAATGTTCAACAAAATGGTGTTTGGAGTGAAAATAACCTTGTACAAGATGTTGGACCATATTACTTTAATACATCTTTCTATTTAAATAAAGAAGGAAATGCTACTCAAAATTTAAGTCCTGATAGAATTGATACTAGAGAAGAATTGGAAAATTATTTTAAAGGACAGCAGAATGCGTTAGATTTACTTGATTATATTGAAGGTAAAGCATTTATAAAATTAACACCTGAACAACAAGCTAGAGTTGCTACGAGAATGAATCAGTCTGGTTCATGGTCTACTTGGGGAGCGATTACTGCAGCGCAAGCAGAAAAAATGAATTTAACCTCACTAGAGTCTTTATACGATAATAGAATCATTATACGTCCTGAAAATGCATGGGGTGTAAGTGTAAGAGGTCTTAGCGTAATTAATAGTCTTGGTAGTAATGATTATGGATTTGAGTCTGTTTGGGTAAATCGCTGGTATATTGGTCATAATGATAATGGTATTCCAGATGCATTTTCCGCAAAACGTAATTATTTTGAAATGCTTGGTTATGCTGGTGTTGATGGATATGTTACTTACGGAAGAGGAAATACGAAAACAGATCTTGATGCAATTCAAAAAATTACAAAATCTGTTACTGGTGCAGCAATGAATTGGAAAGAATATAAAATGAGTAGATATGCTACTGTTGAAGAAAATCTAAAAAACAATAAGTATATTGATGTTGATTATATGATTGAAAGATTCTATCAAGCTTTATCAAGTGATACTAATAGAAATGCGAATTCAAGAACAAATCTGAGAAAGCTTTATTATCACTATTTGAAGAGTGTTACTAATGATTTCGTTGCTGATCCACTTGGTACGGATACAGAAGTTACACATATCAAAACAGCCGAAGAATTAGTTCAAAAAATTAATGCTAAACCATATGGTTATTATGTATTAGATAACGATATCGATTTTTCTAATATGACTACTAATGTTACTAATACATTTATGGGTAGATTAGATGGAAAAGGTCATAAGATAATTGGAAATACATTACCTATATTTAATAAAATTAGATATGGTTATGTTGGAAATATAGTATTTGAAAATACTAATATTCCTAAAACTATTAGCAATGCTGGTGCTTTATCTTATAAGTCAGAATCTAGTACGATTGAGAAGATTAGTGCATCAAAATTACAAATGAACTTTGGTGGTAGAGATGATTTAAGTCTTATAGGTGGTGCTATTAGTAATGTAATTACTAGAGACTGCACTGTTGAAAAATTTACATATCATATTAAAACTGTTGATGATATTGCTCAGTTAAATGATGATACTAGTGGTATATACATAATAGATAATGATATAGACTTTACTGGATATACTGGAAATGGTTCAGTTGTAACTGGAACGTTTAATGGTAAAATAGATGGTCAAGGTCATACATTTAAGAATTTAAATGGATTATCATTATTTAGTCAATTTAATGGTACTGTAGGAAACTTAAATATTAAAAACTTTACCAATATAAACCCTGGAAATGCAACTAGTAATGATGATATTGCTGCTTTTGCTAAATATTCTAATGGTGCGACATTTAAAAATATGAAATTTGAAAATATCACTTTAGAAGGAAGACATAGGGTTGCTCCTGTGGTTACATTTGATAATGCTAATTCTACGTTTGAGGGAATTAGTGTAGTAAATGCAGATGTAAAAGGAACTGGTGTATACATTTCAACCTTTATTGGTAGAAAATATGGTGGTACTATCAAAAATGTATATGTTCAGGGTACTCTAGATTGTACAACTACAGAAAATGGTGGCCTTATTGGTGCTCTTCAAAAGGGTGGAGTTATTGAAAATGTTGTAACAAATGTTGAGATTACTAAATCTCGTAATACTGATGGACAAAATCGCCAATTAAATGCTGGTTTTATTGGAAACATTTATTTAGATGGTACAACGCCAGTTATTAGAAACTCTATTTCTATAGGAAATATGAAGGGATATATCGATAATACAGGCAATGAATTAATACCTTATAAATTTACAGGAGCTGCTTCAAATGTTATTACAGCTACGATGGTAAACTGTTATGAATATACTGTAGCAG
>CAMYRF010000003.1 GCA_947296775.1 uncultured Mycoplasmatota bacterium | reverse complement strand
TAAATGTTGGCTCTATCATTTTATAAGTAAAATTCATAGGAATTGCCAAAGCACTTTCAACAATAGCATATTCACATATATTAGGATTTTTAGAGAGTATTTCTAACAAGATTTGTCCTCCTAAAGATAGACCTTCAATTAGTTTTACTTTCCCATTATAATTATCATTTATAAAATTTATTATTTCTAAAGCATTACTTTCGATAGAAGTAAAATTTGTATCACTACCTGAATGTCCGTCTAGTATAGGAATAATTATGTGGAATTTATCTTCAAGCAATCCTATTTCATCTATATAATTCCACCAAGATAGACCACCACCATGTAATAAAACTATAATCTCATTATTCTTTGAACCATATTCTTTATATTCCATCTTACACCTCTAAATTTGTTATGGTAGTGTGAAATGTTATATACACTACCACATATATTTCCTTTATACTTCAATGAATTTCTATATTTTTATCAATCACTCCCTTTTTGAGAGTATTTTATATATAGAATTCACTATTTTTATCTATCAAAAAATGACAGTCTTCGTTATAATGATATTGATCATAAACAATCATAGAAACGAGGTCTGTCATGTTTAAAATTATATCAGTTATTATTAAATTTTTAAATAGAATTAATAAATTTATTTGGAAAATTATCATTTTTCTTTCCAAATTCATTAAAGTTGATGAAATTAATCATCTTGACGATAAGCCAGAAGACGTTAAATATCGTTTATTTAATGTTGATGATCCTGCTATCATTGAACCTTTTGTTAAGTTAGAAAAGAAAGACTATAAGCAACTTATCAAAGATAATAATATCAAACCTATTAAACGTCGTAATAGTAAGAAAATTACTATTTATCTATCATCATTATAACATACAAAAAAGCAAATTATAAATATAATCTGCTTTACAAGTTGTAATTTATAATACTATAAATCAATATGATACCATTTATTAAGTTCATCCTTATTAATAGTTATTTAATTCTATCAATAAATTTACTTTTACTTTCTTTTTCAAGTTCTTTTAAACTTTTTTTAGGTGTTGGCATTTCTTCTGGCATCGTTCCACCAATATCAGCAATTACTTTTCTAACTTTTTTACCAACTTCATAATGTGCATCCTTTGCTTCTTTTTCACCTTGGATATTGTCTTTAATTAATTTTTGTTTTGCCTGATTTATTCTAAATAAATTAGCAACTAATTCATCTTCATTCATATTATCTAAAATATCTTCTCGATAACGTAAACCTTTTCTTTTAGCAATGTCATTTGCTGTTTCACCGTTATACAATCCTTTATAACCAGCATTATGAAATTCAGCCATATTTTTAACGCCAGCATTCTTAGCAGCTTTATTTAATGAATAATTACCTTTTTTAGTTAACATTCTTTGATAAAATCTTTTTTCATCATCTGATAAAGATTCATATTCTTGCTCAGTTATTTCTTGTTTCCTTGTTTGGATAGCAAAATAAGTTTGACCTAACGCAATAACTTCCTTTTTAGGATTACCGTTTTGAACGATTAAATAACACGCGTATCGAGATAGTTTATAATCTAAAATTGTTTTAGTTGTTGCTCCTGCTTCAACGATTTTGTTGAGTTCAACAAAATGGTCTGATGTATTGTATTTACTAGCATTGCAAGCGATCATTGCTTTTTCTATTACCTTTTTAAAATTTCTCCATTCCTTATATTCTAACACCGCTTGCAATTCTCTAGCCTCCCAATATTCATTACCAAATTCATCGGGTTGTGTAATATCATCAAATGTTTTTTCATTATAATTTTGTAGTTCTAACATTTTATCTTCCCCCTTTGCTTATTATGTTTACTACACTTACATTGTAACAAATGTTCGTTATTCGTGTCAATAACTTTTTGTTAATTTTTTAACAAAAAAACAGATTATTTCTAATCCGTTTTTAAATACCTAATTATGAAACTTTCTGTTTATATTTAGAAATAACATTATTTAAAATAATAAACAAAATAGAAAAGCCTAAAACCACTAACATATTAATAAAGATAGGTTCCAAACTAGTAAAATCTATGACCTGTATAGTTTTAAGTAAATCATTAGAATTAATATACCAGTAAGTAGGCAGAATATGCGCGAAAGTTAAAACAGAATTAGGAAGCCACTCGGCAGGCACAAAAGCCCCGCAAAGGAAAGAAGATCCAAGCGCAACCACATTAACAATTCCATTAACAGCGTTTTTATTAGTAACAAGAGTACTTATAAATAAAGCAATCGTTAAACAACAAATAGTAAATACAAACGAATTAAGCATATAAACAAGTCCCCTACTTGTAAACATAATATCACCAAGCATAATAATTCCAAGAACAATAAAAAATACCCACAAAATAAATGAATAACCAAAACTAGCAAATAAAAGATTTCTATTATATTTTTTATAATTCATACTACTAATAATTGTTCTTTTATTAATTGTTTTTTCCTTAAAACTAGATAATACTAAACAAATAATAAAAATTATTACCGCCATAATACTATAACTAGCAAACGAAAAATACGTAGAAACATTAGAAAGTTTATTAGTATCTAACTTAGAAGTAACTTCAATACTTGCATCCTTAGAAAGATTATTATTAATAAGTTTAATAAACTCATCCTCACTACTTATATTCAACTTATAAATATTTTGAACCTGGATATATCTCTTAAGCATCATCTCAGCTAAACTCGCTTGATAATCACCAGTAGACTTAATATCAATCTCAGGATTTTTGCCATCCATAATATCTTTTCCATAATCCTTAGGAATATAAATAACATAATTTACATTCCTATAAAATAAAGCATCATTAATTTCATCTTCACCCTTAAGGTCGTTAATAACATTACTATTATCAGAAATATACTTAACTAAATTATCAGAAACTTTATTTCCTTTATCCTCATTTACAATAAGTACATCAGGCTTACTATCTTCAAAATTAACACTACTATCAGAAGTAGACATATTAATCGCCCCAAAGATAATTAAGATCATTGAATATAAAATAATCGTTCCTTTATACTTTAAAAGGACTTTCCAAAATGATTTAAATACTGTCATACTTCTGCCTCCTTAAACCAAAATATGAAATAAAAATAAGCAAAATAGAAAACGCAAGTAAACTAACAATATCAAAAATAAATCTATCTAAAGTACTGTAATAATATAAAGCATAAAAACCATCAGTAATCATACTAGCAGGATTAATCATATTAACTAAAGGTACATTTGTATCAACAATATACTTCATCGTAATACCCATCATTCCAGATAAGAAACAACCAAGCATAGTAATAGCAATCAAAACACCAGTCTTTGCATTTTCATTAGCCTTAATTAAAGTAGCCACTATTACACCAAGTGAAAGACCCGCAAGTGAGCCAGCAAGAGCCAGCAAAATAATCATCGGCAGATTATCACCATAATCGACTTTTAATACAAAAATTGTAAATACAAACAAAATAGTAACGCAGATTAACTGAACTACATAACTAGCAAGCAAACTACTAACAAGCATCTGTCCTCTATGAACTGGCGAAATAGCCGTTCTCTTACCAACACTATTCATATTAGCAAGTTTATAATTAATTATATACATAGATAAAATACCACCATATAAACAAGCCATTGCGATTAAAGTGTAATATTCAATCATTGTATAACTTAAATTCTTATTAGAAATATTATGAAGTTTAGCCGTATCTTTATTTACAAGTTTATAAGCACCAGCATAAATTTCTTCATAATTAATATTATAATTACCCTTCTTTATCTCATTATTAATATCATTTGCAGCAAGAGTATTAATCATCTCAGCATTACTACTAATTTCATTAACCACATATTTTAAAATAGTCTCATTAATACCACTAGAAGAAACTACAATATTAATATCATCATTAAATACTAAATAACCAGTAATCTTATCATCTTCAAGTAACTGTTTAGCCTTATCTAAATTAGTATAATCAATATCAAAAAGTTTATCATCACCATCACTTAAATTTTCGAAGGCTTCCTTAAAAATAATATTTTTATCAAACTCATCACTTTTAACAACTGCAATATCTATAACATCTAACTTCTCACTATTTTCAATATCAGAAAAAGCCAAGTTAAAGAAAATTCCCATTAAAATTGGAAAGGCAAACGTCCAAAAAATTAAAACCTTACTCTTAAATAAAACTTTTAAAGAATACTTAAAATTGTGCCAAAACATTAATCTCTAAGTTCCTTACCAGTTAAACTTAAAAATACATCATTCAAAGTTGGTCTTTCCGAAAAAATTTTATTATAAGTTACATTATTTTTCTTTAAAAAGTTTATAAGCACACCTAAATTGTTTTTGCCCTTTTTATATTTAACAGTAAGTACATTCATTTCAAAAGTAAAGCCAGTTGCATTTTCCAAATTATTAATTTCATTTAAAATACTCTCATCTATTTCACTAATCTCTACAGTAATCTTCTCATCTATTTCAGATAATTCCTTTAAATCAGATGCTGTTCCACTAGCCAAAATCTTACCCTTATCCAAAATGATAATTCTATCACAAAGAATTTCTACTTCTTCCATATAGTGAGTTGTATAAACTATAGTAGCACCATTATCTCTTAATTTTTTAATACCTTCTAAAATATTATTTCTACTTTGTGGATCAACGGCAACTGTTGGCTCATCTAAAAATATTAATTTAGGTTTGTGAGCAATACCACAGGCAATATTTAATCTTCTGAGTAATCCGCCAGATAATTGTTTAGGATAAAACTTTTTATAATCTAAAAGTCCGGCCAACTCCAAAGCCTCATTAACATATTTTTCTCTAAGTTTTTTATCATTTATATATAAACCACAAAAATAATCAACATTATCATATACAGTTAATTCTTCAAAGACAGCCACCTCTTGAAAGATGACACCAATTTGTCTTTTCAAATCATAAGAATCGGGTTTCATTTCTTTACCAAATATTTTAATAGAGCCTTTTTGAAAATTAAGTAGCGACAAGATACAATTTATCGTTGTTGATTTACCACTTCCATTAGGACCAAGTAAACCTAAAATTTCCCCTTCTTTAACTTCAAAAGATAAATCATCTACTGCCTTTAATTTTTTATATTCTTTTGTTAAATCTTTAACTTCAATTACATTTTTCATATTCTATCCTCTCTTTATTCCAGTAACCATTTCCATTACTGTTTCTTCTAGTAATTTTTCTACTTCTTCATCACTAATTTTTACTGTTTTAGTAGCCACTAAAGTAGCAAGACCATGTGTAAAAATCCAAACCTTTAAATGAAAATCTTTCTGCGTTTCATAATCAAAACCAGTAAATTCCATTCCATACTTTATAATATTATTACCCATATCATCATTATCAATAAATACATCTGGCGTAAGGTCAGTTTTATTCATAAATATTGTTTTAAAATAATTTGGATAATCTTTAGCAAACCTAATATATGCAAGTCCCATACCTTTATATGCATTTTCCTCTTTAGAACCTTTATTCATATACTCAAGATATATACTATATATTTTATTAAAAACGGCCGTTTTCAAATCATCCATATTTTCAAAATTATAAAATATTGGTTGAACTGAACAATTAAGTTCACTAGCAATTCTTCTTGCATTTAAACTATCCATACTTTCATTTTTTAGTATTTCTAAAGATATATTAATAATATCTTCCCTTTGTACTTTTCTTATTGGCGGCATATCTTCCCTCCTATCATAACTATCGTTATATAACGTACGTTATAATTATATTATAGAAATTAAAAAAAGTAAACAAAAAAACAAGCCTTTGAATAAGACTTGTACAATATTATTTTAAACTATCAGTAAAAGATTTAATATCGGATTCTGACGCATTAGAACTAAAACGATGACCTTCTAACCAGTTTCCTGTACCTGCTTCTTTAGCAAGTAAATCTCCACTTTCACCTAATCCAGATGATGCAGAAATACAAAATGGAATAACGGTTTTACCATCAAAATTATTATCTTTTACAAAAGTATTAGTTGGCCAAGCAGCCACACCCCACCAAATAGGATAACCAATTAAAATTGTATCATAATTATCCCAATTATCTACTTTTGTATTTGTAAGTTTAACATTTCTTAAAGACTCATCATCATGTTCTTTTGATACTCTAGAATTATCATCAGTCCAGTCTAAATCTGCCTCATTATATTTATCTTTTGGAACAATTGCAAAAGTATCTGCACCTAAGTTATCCGCAATTTTTAAAGCAACATCTTTAGTATGACTTTGAGCAGAATAATATACAACTAATGTTTTACCATCACCTACTTTAATATTATCATTACTTTCATTTTCTGTATTTTCACTAGTAGTATTTTCGTTAGTAGTTTTATCATTATTTTTATTTAAAATAAACATTGCAGCAATAACCGCGCATATTACTATAACTAATATTATAATTCCTATTATTTTTTTATCCATAAATTCATTTTCCTTTCTACTTTCTTCCTCCTTGACATACTTAATTTTAATATGTTAGTATAATTGTAACACCTAAACCTGACTTTAGGTCAATACTAAATTTTAAAAATGGAGGTAATAATATGTATAGCATTGGTGAAGTATCTGAAATGTTTAATATTCCTATATCAACTTTAAGGTATTATGACAAAGAAGGACTACTTATTAATTTAGAAAAAGATAAATCTGGGATTAGAAAATTCAATGAAAGTAATTTAGAGGCTATAAGAGTTATTGAGTGTTTAAAAAAATCAGGAAT
The DNA here is from genome assembly GCA_947296775.1 of uncultured Mycoplasmatota bacterium. Taxonomy (GTDB): domain Bacteria; phylum Bacillota_I; class Bacilli_A; order RF39; family UBA660; genus Coprosoma. The sequence goes on along the minus strand of CAMYRF010000003.1, from coordinate 11,545 downwards.
GCAGATAAAAGACATCAAAGAGTTTATGTCTTGGGTTTCAGAAGGCAACAAAACAATCACTAAAAGAAAAAATATGTTTTTAAAACAAAAAGAAAATATTGAGGCAAAAATTAAAGAACTTCAAAAAGCCCTTAATATGATTAATTATAAATGCTGGTATTATACACAGGCTGAAAAAGATGGCAATGAAAAAAGGATGAAAAATATCAGCCTTAAAGAAATGCCTAAAGAAATTAGAGAAATTTGGGAAAATGTACATTAGTGCATTTTTTTATTTACGTTTTCTATACTTGTTGCTTTTGTTTTATTTTCTTTTTCTATTTGTTTTAAACTTTTTTCAGGCGTTGGTAAATCTTCTGGCATCGTTCCACCTTGTTTTTCTATAAATTTTCTAATATCTCTGCCCATATTATAATGTACTTTATTAGCGTTAGACTCACCCTTAATGTTATCATTTCTTAACTTTTGTTCTGTTTGAGATATTCTAAAGAGATTAGCAATTAATTCATCACTTCCCATATTGTCTAAAATATCTTCTCTATATCGTAAGTTTTTTCTTTTTGCAATATCATCTGCAGTTTCTCCATTATATAGTCCTTTATAACCCTAGTTATGAAATTTATCAAAGTTTTTAACTCCAACATTTTTAGCAGCTTTATTTAATGAGTAGTTACCTTTTTTAGTTAAACTTCTTTGATAAAATCTCTTTTCATCTTCCGTTAATAAGTTATATTCTTTTTCACTAATCTCTTGTTTTCTCGTTTGAATAGCAAAGTATGTTTGCCCGAGTGCAACTTCTTTTTTTCTTGGATCTGCATTTTGAACAATTAAGTAACAAGCATATCTTGACAACTTATAGTCTTTTATTTTTCTTGAAGTGTTGGACCCAATATCGACCATTTTACCCACTTGGGTAAAATGGTTATCAATTAAACTCCCACTTTTTTCACATGCGGTTTTTGCGTTATCTATTACATTAATAAATTTTTGCCACTTTTTATATTCTAATGCATGCATAAGTTCTCTTGCATACCAATATTCGTTTTCAAATTCATCTACGTGTTTTATACTTTCAAATCTATTATGACTAATTTCTAATTTATCCATCTTCGTTCATCTCCTATTCCTGTTTTTTTAACATTTATTTTCCCCATAGTTCCCCCATTCCTATTCGCCCCTTCACTTATAATATACGTTTTTTCTATACCTAATTCCTTGTCCAAAATGAAAAAAGTTACATTTTCTCATAAAAAAATAAATCCATATAAGATTTATTTTAAAATCCATACAATAATGAAACCACAAAATATTCATTAAAAAGTAAAAACTTGCCTATAAACATAACTAAAACAATAATAACCATTTCATATTTGTAATAACTTTCTCCATCACCAAACTTAAACACTTTATCAAACAATCTAAAAATAACAAAACCGATAAGTGCTCCTAAAGTATTCAAAATTAAATCATCAATATCAGTACTACGATTATTTAAAAGCTGACTTAATTCAACAAGCAAAGAAAATAAAAATCCAAATCCAACAACAACTGAAGGTTTATTTAATTTTTTCCAAATAAGTGGAACTAAAAAGCCAAAAGGAATAAGTAAAACTATATTCAGTAAATATCCAATAGTATCAATATTATTAGAAAAAGGTATAAAATTAATATATTCATATCTAATATCAAAATTTTTAAATAATCCATCCCAAATAGTACCTGAGCCTGTAAAGTAAAATACACCTATTATATATATAGCAAATAAAATAAGTAAAAAAGCTCTCCTTCTCATAATCCCACAATTATATTTTTTCTTATAAAAGTAATTCAAGATAAATAATAAAATAACAAACGGTACAAAACAAGTTAAAACCTCATACTTAATCATAATAAATCTTTCCATATATTCATACTCCTTAAACACTAAATGACCATAAATTTTTAATCTGACTTTCTAGCCTATCATAATCCCATAAAAGACTACTTCGTTTCTTACTATTAGGATCATTTACTTTAATTTTCCCATTAGAAACGCCAGTTAAAACAATAAAATGACCAGCCGTTGTAAAATCTCCTTCACGCATGCTTGCAATAATTGGATGACCATTTTCAAGTTCACTAAATATATTATCTTTAGATAAAGAAATTTGTTTAGCATCAATCCCAAAAAATTCACTACCACTTGTCATCAAGCTCCAGCTAGTTCCAGTTCCATCAATATAAAAACCATTATCTTCTGCATACTTAGCTACCTTATAAGGCGTAATAGAAGTATCACCAGTTAAACCTGAAATAACCATCGCCAAAGAAGTTGGTGCACATCCACTACTCGCAATCATATTCTCACCATAAGAAGCATAACCCCATCTTTCATCCCATTGAAGTAACAAAGGAATTTCACCCCTTCTTACATCAATAGTTTCACTAAATACTTTCCCGCTTTTATCATGATAATTCAAAACAAAATCTAACAAATCAATATCTCTAGATAACATATCCAGTAAAGCCTCAGGGTAACTATTATAATCTTTAATAATACCACTAATTCTATCATCTTCTTTACTAAGTTTCTTAAGTCTACTTTTAATAGAGCCTTTATTATTTTTTAAACTAGAAACATCATCATAAGATAATTTATCCATAACTTTAAAATCATTAAAAGCAAACCTATCAAACAATAATAAATATAACCCCCATAAAATAAGTAAAATTAAAACTAAAAACTTTAAGCCCTTTTTAGGTCTTCTTTTCCCCTTTGTCATAAGTAATCCTCCCATAAAAAAATAATCATCTCATTAACACAATTAAATTGTATCAATCATAAAATGATTATTTTTAACTTTAACCTTATAAAAATCTTAAGAATTACTTAATAGGTAAACCAACAATAAACCTCGTATACTCATCATCACTTTCAGCTTTAATAGTTCCGCCGTGTAAATCAGTAATCTCTTTTGCAATCGCAAGACCAAGACCACTACCACCTGTTTTACTAGTTCTAGAAGAATCAGCACGGTAAAATTTTTCAAATAAAAGCTTAAGTTTTTCTGAAGAAATTTTCTTACCCTTATTACTAATCACTATATTAGCCATATCATCAGACTTACTAATATCAATCAAAATATCCCTATCAGTACTATAAAAACAAGCATTTTTAATAATATTACTAAATACTCTAGCTAATTGATTAGAATCAGCATTTAATATAACCTTAGAATCGGAAGTTATCTTAATTTCTCTATCATGTTCCTTTAAAATCGGATAAAAATCATCAGCAATTTGTTCAATCATCATACCAAGATTAACTTCTTCTTTCATTAAAACAATTTTTTCTGAATTAAATCTTGTAATATCAAAAAGTTCATTAATCAAATCTTCAAGCTTATAAGATTTTTCCAAAGCAATATTTATATATTTTTGTCTTTGCTTTTTAGGCATATCATCTATTTCTTCAAGCAAAGATAAATAACCAATCATAGAAGTAAGAGGTGTTTTAATATCATGAGCCAAATAAACAATTAAGTCATCTTTTTTCTGCTCACTTTCTTTAGAAAGACGTTTACTTTTTTCATATTCCCTTTTCAAATGATTTAAATTTTCCTCAGCTAAAGATAATTCAGACGGTAACTTAATATACTCAGTATCCTTATCAAATAATAAACTAGAAGCATCTGTCACCACATCAATATAAGAAGATACTTCTTTAAGTAATCTATAAACTAAAACAAAAGTCACCAAAATCCAAAAAATTAAAACAATTATAAAAAATCCAAAACCATTATATATCATACTAAAAACTTCAGTAAACCAAAAATATAAATTAGGTGAATCATTATATAACCAGTTAAAATCAGACATTTGGACAATTGCAAAGACAATTCCCAAAACAAATACAATAATAGCTAAACTAATAATCTCTTGAAGTGCGAATTTAAAAAGCGCATTTCTTACAAATTTATTATTTTTCAATTTTATACCCCACTCCCCATATAGTTTTTATATACTTTGGATTTCTGCCACAATCATTCATTTTTTCTCTTAAATGTCTTATATGAACCATAATCGTATTATTATCTTTTTCAAAATATTTCTCGCCCCATACTTCCATAAACAGATCATCAGTTTTAATTACATTTCCCCTATTTTTACACAAATGCCACATGATAGAAAACTCTATAGGCGTCAGTTCTACTTTCTTTGCATTAAAATAAAATTCATGAGTATCATTATTAATTAAAATATTTCTAAAATCAATAATATTTTCATCCAATACTTGATTATACCTTTTATATCTTCTAAGCTGTGCTTTCACACGGGCCATAAGTTCAAGCGGTTGAAAAGGTTTAGTTATATAATCATCCGCACCAATAGTAAGGCCACTTATCTTATCAATATCTTCTACTTTAGCAGTTACAAAAATAATCGGAAAATTATAATTATCTCTAATTTTCTTACACAAATCAAAACCATCGATTCCAGGCATCATTACATCTAAAATAGCTAAATCAACATTAAGCGCATCAATATCACTTAAAACCATTTCACTATCATAATATTTATAAACATTGTAATTTTCATTTTTAAGATATACTTCAATTAAATCAGCAATTTCTTTTTCATCATCAACAACTAAAATATTCATACAAATTTCCTTTCATAATATATAAATATTATACCACACCAAAAATATATAATTCTTAATATTTTCTTAAAGTAACACCAAAAAATAATGGCTAAATCCATTATTTTATTTACCACTAAATACTGGTATTTTTTTAAATCCAAATACAAGCCAAAAATAATTGTACCTAATATTATTACCGCCTCTAATATAACATCCATCTAACATCTTCCTTTCATTAAATTATTTATATAAAATATATTATTTTTTAGAAAAAGCAAACCAGAATATGATTTGCTTGGAAATAAGAAAATTTAATCTATGTGAAAAATTAATTTTGAAAATTAATTTGTTGCCCTATTACTAACGGATAAATAACAAGATTTTCAGCTTCCAAATCTTCTTTGTTCATATCAACACCTGTTATTTGACTATTTTCATATGTCGTAGAATAAATACCTTTATCTAAATTATGCCCAAAATAATGATCTTTCATACCATATGTAGCTACGGTATCACCTTCCCTAACTACTAATAATATACTCACAAATTAACGTACAATTATGTGAGTAGAAAGTTAAAAAATGGGAAAAAGAAGGCACTTGCCTTCTTTAATCAGTTTTATCAGAAATAAGTTTATCCTTGTAGGTATACTTATAACCTAAACTATTTTCTTTACTAATAATAGTTCTGCCAAGATTTTTCTCAAGATCATCACGAGCAACTTTAGCCGCATGACCACCTATTCTAGCAACCTCCTTATTAGCTTCTAATCCCTTAGGTTTATGTTCACGAACAAGTTCTCTAGTCGCAATTTCACCCAAATCAGTTAAAGCGACTTCAATATCAGTCATATTATCTCGCAAGCTTTCTTTTCTAATACTCTTGTGTTGTTTATATTCAGATGCTTTCATACCAGACCAACTCTTATAAATTTCATTAGTTAGAATTCCAAACTGCACGCCATCACTAATTCCATTTTCTTTCCAGGTACTAGTTAATTTTTTTCTATTAATTATAGCTTTTATTCGCTGTTCAATCCATTCCAAAGTGTATCCTTTACTTAAATAAAAATTAATCATTTTATCAATACCAATAGATGGATCAAAAACTTCATCAATTCTTTCTTTACCTAATGTAGCTAACCACATTTTAAAAGGTTCAGCTTTCGGGCTTGGAACTGATTGGGTTAAACGTAAAATTCCTTCAGTATCTAAAGTATCAGTAAATCTCCTTTTTCCATCCTTAGCTTTCATTTTTAAACCGTGACAATTTGTCACAGTTTGACTTCCTTCAGCTTTTAATCGTTGTTTTAGTTTTCGCCAATAAGCCATAGGATCATTGCTATCTGTTAAAACCCTTATAACATCAACTACTGAAAAATAATAATCTTCTTTTTCCCCGTCCCATACACTTCTTATTTCACTACCTTCAAATAAGTTAATAATTGTTTCTAGTTTGTTTTCCTTCATAAATTATTCCCCCTTCCTAACATTACTAATTATTGAAAAAAATATAAAATTCCTCCTTCCTTTATAGATTTGCCCTATACCTAAAATCAAAAATTAATAAACTCACATTTCCCCGTACTAAGCGAGGTTGGGCCCTAATATCAAAAACATTACACCAAACAAAAGTTCGATAAGCAATAAAATTTATAAAATAATTGAAAACAAAACAAAAAGGCATTAATTGCCCATTTCTCTAGCAATCCATGCCATTATAATATTCACCACATAATCAATTTGTTTTTCATTTAATAAAGTACCCTTAGGAATATGATGCCACTTGTATAAACATCCTCTACAGCAAGTTCCAGTTGCGTGCTGAGCGATAAAAACAGGATGCCCCTTCATTGGTGTTTGTTTTCCATCATTAAGAATATAACTAGGAGCAAGTCTCTTACTAATAAAATCATAAGCATGACTTTTTATAACCTCTATCCCCTTTTTATTAACATACTCCTTATCTGTTTCCTTCAAATGAAATTTGCTTCTAAAATTAGACTTCGCCAAACTATTAAGTTTATTATTTATAATTCCATTCATTAAAACTGATTCCTAACTAATTATCATAAAAATTTAAAACATCATTATAAACTTTTTGATTGTCTTTTTCATTTAATATTTCATGTCTCATGTTTATATAATCAATAAAAATCATTTTATCAAATCCTGCTTTAAGCAAAATATTACGAGAATCTAAAGCACCTTTATCACCGCCAACACAAGGATCATCAACACCACGTATCATAAGCAAAGATAGATTCTCATTTATATTGTAATAAAGCTTAGGTTTATGCATTCTTATAACTAAATGAAATAAATCATTAAATGCAGCGCAAGTAAAACCAATTCCACAATAAGAATCATTCATGTATGAATTTATATTATCTTCATTATAACTAATCCAATCACTATCAGTTTTTGGATTTTTAATATTTTTATTAAAAGAACCAATACTTAAAGAACTTAGTAATTTTGATTTATATTTTGGGCCATGAAAAAACTTAATAATATTAGAAACAATAATTCCAAAATAAGCACCTATTTGAAAATTTGGATAACCAGATAAAACAACCTTTTCATAGTCTTTTGAATTTTCTTGCAATAAAACTCTAGTTATAATTGTTCCCATAGAATGAGCAAATATATAAATAGGAATATTAGAAAAACGTTTTTTAATATAATCAGTTACAGCATTTTGGTCTTCTATAAGCTCCATATAACCATTTTTATCCTTAAAATGTCCAAGATTCTCCGCACTTTTTCCATGTCCACGCATATCTGAACTAACTACTGAAAAACCATTTTTATTCAAAAATTTTATAAAAAATTCATAACGTTCTTGATGTTCTTCCATGCCATGAATAACTTGAATAACTGCTTTAGAATTCTCTATTTCAAATACATGAAGTTCTAATTTATATCCATCTTTTGAATTAATAAATATAGTATCCATAACTATTCACCTTGTTTCTTAAATAAATTTCTTCCTACCCCGCATATAGGACAAACATATCCTTCAGGAACTTCATCACCATAATAAATATAACCACAAATCGTGCAAACCCAGGCAGTCTTACCTTTTTCAGTTGTAACCTTCAATAAATCTTCCTTATGTTCCTGATAATAACCATAACTAATAGGCTCACCGTCCTCAAACATATCAGCTTCTACTAATCTACCAATAAATAAAGTATGAGTATCGCAATCAATCGAATCAACCTTTTCTAAAATCATATATCCTAAAGAATCATCAATAATATTTACCCCGTCTACCACCGTTGTTTCTATATTTTCAAACTTATTAATATCACGCATAGAATTAAAACCAAAAGTCTTAATAATTTCAGGATTAACATCAATACCTAATACCGATAAAGTAAATTTTTCGTTATCTTTAAGTAATTCATTAGTATAATTCTTTTTCATAACTGAAACTGCAATCAAAGGATTATCCCCTGCACTAACTTGTGAAACCGCATCAACAATACAACCACCATTTTTAGTAGTTAAGACATAAAGACCCTGAGTAATCTTTCTAGTTATTTTTTTGTTTTTCATACCTAACCTTCTTTCATAAGAATATATCTTTTATTTTAATCACTAGAATAATTTTTAATCAATTCTGTAAGCTGATTAAAACGTAAGTGAGACATTTTTAATTGTTCTACAAATTCCTCATATGATTTACAAACAACATCAGAATAATAGAAAGGATAAAAGTCATTAGAATACTCCATTATAATATCATTCCCTTCAATATAAGGATAAACAACATCTAACACACCTTTACGCAAAAGATGTTCAAACCTCTTTTTAGCATTTTCACATTTAGTTTTATCTAAAGCCTTATAAATTGACATTTTTTCTCCAACCATAAACATATGGTGCCCATCTAAAGCAAATTCTTTATTATCTTTAGTAAGATAAGGTACATAAATATCTATAAAAGCACCAAAGGCATCTTTAGGAATATCATCTATACTTCCAGATACAGAATTTCCAAATTCAGTTATATAAGATACATAAAACTTAGGAGACAAAATTTCAAACTCACAACTTTTTTCCATATTCATTCCTTCTTTCTAATATGCCCCTACCGCTCTCATTATACCACAAATCAAAATAATACATAACCACAAAATTAGTTAATCGCCCAATCCATATAAACATAAAAGAATAAAATATAGACAGTGGAGGTACATATGATAAATCAAATTCTATCTTTAAATCCCATTGTTCAAGCAGGACTTGCAACACTATTTACTTGGAGCATAACTGCTATCGGCGCATCATTAGTATACTTTTTCAAAAAAATAAATAAAAACCTTATGGATGGTATGCTTGGATTTGCTGGAGGCGTTATGATAGCAGCATCATTTTTTTCACTAATCGCGCCTGCAATAACAATGGCAGAAAACCTAAAATTAATTCCATGGCTAGTAGTTTTTATCGGTTTCTTTAGTGGTGGATTACTTTTATTTATTGGTGATAAAATATATGATATTTATGAAAAAAGACATCCTAAGAAAGACGATCATTTTAATAAAAAACGTTGTATCATGTTAGTTAGTTCCATTACTTTACACAACATTCCAGAAGGTATGGCTGTTGGTGTTGCCTTTGGTTCAGTTGTTTATGGATTAGAAGGCGCAACATTAATAGCAGCTTGGACACTAGCCCTAGGTATTGGCTTGCAAAACTTTCCTGAAGGTACTGCTGTAAGTATGCCACTTAGACGTGAAGGATTAAGCCGTAATAAATCATTTTTTATCGGACAACTAAGTGGGATTGTTGAACCAATAGCTGGGGTCATTGGTGCAATATTAATAATAAAAGTACAAATTTTATTACCTTTCTTATTAGCATTTGCTGCTGGGGCTATGATTTATGTTGTCGTTGAAGAATTAATTCCAGAAAGTCAGACAAACAAAAAAAAGGACCTTATGGCCCTCTTTACATTAATTGGCTTTTCTATAATGATGATTTTAGATATTGCCTTAGGCTAAACTTACATAATGTAAGTTTTTTTATCGTGTTCTTCCCCCTACAGTTGAAGTTGAAGGAGTTATCATTGAAGAATTACCTAACCCTTGATGTTCGGGACTAACTTTTCCTTGATTTTCTCTAGATTCATTAAGTAAACTATCCGCCTGATGAAGTAGTTCTCGGGTTTCCGAAGAAAACTGTTCTTGTCCTTTATTTAATTCAGAAGTTTCTAATAAATTATCAGCTTGATTAAGTATGTCTTGAGTCTTTGAAGAAAATTGATTTTCATTTTTTATTTGCTCTATAATTTGTGGGCAAGCTGATAATACTGAATCTGTTGTTAAATTATTTTCTGGGACAATATAATCAGGAGTAGTTTGAAATTCACTAAAATCTAACCCCATTGAAGATGGCATAATAATATTTATTCCAGAATCCCTTAAAATAGGTGTATCAACTGAATAAGTAGTTATCCCCTTCCCATCACCAGCAGTTGGTTGTGACCCTACGACTTTAGCAAATCCACTACCTTGCGCTGTTTTAGTAAACTTATCAGCCGAAGAAAAAACTTCACCATCTACCAACAAAATTCTATTTTTAATCATCGAGTTACCATTAGGTATAACTGAAACATGATTTCCAATTTCCCTATTAGAATTTATCTCCATCCTTTGGAGAGTTGTATCAATATCTTCTGATTTCCCATGTATTTCATTTAACACATTACCATTTAAACCAACTAATTGCTCATACTCATGTTCTTGCATATAATCTCTATCAGCAAAAGCACCTAAATAGTCAAAATATTCATCACTTCCACCACCATTACCACGAATGTCTATAACAATATCAGTTACTCCTTTTTCATTAAGTTCTCTAGCAAAAGATTCTATTATTTTCTTATCCGCTTCCTTTTTCTCCCCTTGTCTAGCAAAAGATTGAATACTAATATAAGGAATATTACTTCCTTCTAAATAACCACATCTTACATTTTCCTTATTAATATTATTTTTTTGAGATATTAATTGTATAGCATCTTCCACAGGTATTTTATCTAATGCCACTATACTTCCATCTAACATTGTTAAACTACAACTATCATCATTTATTTTAAATTCAGGATTATATAACTGCCCATTTTTATCAAACGAAAAAGCTCTGTCACCAGTTTCAAAAGTATGACCAATAACATACTCACCTATTGGTATCCCATTTATAGCAGTAATTTCCTTACCTTCCAAACTATCATTATTAGATATACTAGCTACATACTTTCCATCAACATATTTTACAATTAAAGGTATAACTTCATCTTTCTTTTCTTCTGGCTTTTTCAAAAATAAATGCCCTTGATGAAAACTTTGTAAATAACTATCTACTATTTGAATATATTGTTTATCATTACTACACATTTTTAACTGTTCCAACACTTTATTCTTAGCTAACAAAGGATTATCAATCCCCTTAACTTCTAAAAATTCAGTAGCATATTTATCTAATGTTTTATATAATAATTCATAAATTTTATTAAAATCATCTATATACTTACTTTGTGTAGCATCATTCATATAAACACCTTCAACTCTACTATTTAATAAAATTATAACACACTCCCTATAAAATTTCCAAACAAAAAAAAGGACCTTATGGCCCTCTTTACATTAATTGGCTTTTCTATAATGATGATTTTAGATATTGCCTTAGGTTAAACTTACGAAAAGTAAGTTTTTTTATATGTCTAAAACTTCAACATGACCATCTACTTTTAACTTAGGATAACCTGTTTGATCTAAATCATCAAAATCCCAATATTCTTCATCAAAACTTAATATATCAATATAGAATCTTCTATCATATACATTTTCTTCAGTAGCACCTTTTAAATTATTAGAAGTATCTTCATTTATACTACTAGTTCCCTCTGCTACAG
>CAMYRF010000002.1 GCA_947296775.1 uncultured Mycoplasmatota bacterium | reverse complement strand
AGTCTTCTAATAGTTTTAATCTTGGATTTGTATATGAAAAGAAAGATGGAACATGGAATTGGCAATCAGCTGTCTCTTTTAGTCCGAATGAGGGCTTCAAAACTAAATATGGTTCGATTACTATTCCTAACACTGTAGTAAAAGCTCGAATTTGGGTACAAATCGAAGCTACCGCTAATTTTGGTAATTGGTGGTTCACTAATGTTAATGTCAGAAAAAACGATACTCTCGCTCAAATCAACATGTCAGCCGGCACAACATTAATCCAAAACGATAAAATCTACATGGATTCTTCATCAACTATCTTCTCTGGTAAAGCATTTATTCCTGATGCGGCCATAACCAATATTTCGGCTGACAAGATTACTGCTGGGACACTAGATGCTGGTCGAATTAATGTTGTTAATCTGAATGCAAATAATATTACGACTGGGACAATTAACGGACAAAATTTGAAAATTGATTTGAATACTGGAAATGTTGAGTTCCAGCACGGTCGTATTCATAATTTTAGTAATACAGTGGATATTAACCTTGATCAAAACTATATTTCTACTGCTAATTACACCACACGAGCATTATTAAAAGATGGGGAACTTCAATTAACTCAGCCTAATCTTTTTGACACTAATGGTAATTGGTACTTCCGCCTTTTTAATGGTGGTGGTGCTGGTGATGCTTGGGCCGGAGCTAGTTTAATTGGTCGTGATAGTGTGATTGTTGCTAATGAAGCCAATGCACAAGGAACAACAGGTTTTACATCTAGTCCAATGGGGACGGCTACTTTTTCTGGTTTATTTACAGGAAAAGGAACTAACAATTGGATGCCGACAATCTTAGGCGGTGCAGAACGAGGTGTGTTCATTAAAGGTGGTAACCAAATGAGCATAAAGCAAAACGTTATGGACCCTAACGATGGAGGGGTTTTTGTAACCGGTTCTCCGTTTATTTCTGTGGGCGTAGATGGACCCAATAATAATTGGTGGGGAAATCGAATTGTAATTGACGGAGAATATCTTCATGTTCCGACAGCTTGGCGGCATACTACTGGTGGTGCTCCAAACCTTGTCGTTGCTTCTGATGGTGCATTAGTTCGTTCTACTTCTGCATCAAAGTACAAGACTGAAATTCATCGTGATTATTCAACTAATTTCGGTGATCGTTTATTAGAGTTACCGACAGCAACCTGGATTGATAAGGGACAAAAAGAACGTTATCAGGAAGGTAAACGGCACATCAAACCGAATAAATACTTTGGAATGATTGCCGAAGACCTAGCGGATGCAGGCTTAGATCTCTTCGTCAGCCGTAACCCACAAACTCACGAAATAGAAGGTATTCAATATGAACGAATAGCTCCAGCGCTTATCCCTGTAATTAGAAAATTAAAAAAGAAAGTTCAAGAATTGGAGGAAAAATTAAATGAACAATAATACAGATATGAATCAAGTAGCACAGAAATTACTTAATAAATTGGCTTTGCAAGAATATAACAATTCGATTCTAGAAGCACAGGTTGAAACGCTTCAACAACAAAATCAGCAATTAAAACAAGAAAATGAATCCTTAAAGAATAAGAAAGGCGGTAAATAATTATGGCTTTAACCAAAGAAAAGAACATCACATTGGTAGGACACTCAACAATTAATGGAACTGAGGTTGCGCGTTTTAATGCTCAAATTGCAACAGATTTGAATGCACAAACTACAACTAATACTTACATTTATAATCAAGAACTTTACCGCAAAAACTTAAAACAGGTACGAGCGGACTCTGATGAATTTCGAACATATATCCGCAGTCAAGAAGATGAAGCGTTCAGTGAAATCGAAGAAACAACAGCTGACAAAGCATAAGAAGTGAGGGGATAGTTGTGCCATACCATTTATTTATGCTTCATCAAATGCAAGCGCTAATTGATGATAAGTTGATGTGGGCATTTACCATTGTTATGATTGTGGATTTAATTACCGGTATGGTAAAACCATATTACGCAAAGAAAACGGTACGAAAAACTAATAGCTCTGTTGGGATTCCAGGCCTAATCAAACATACAATAATTTATTTAGTGGTAGTAATCGCTTATCCGTATCTTTATACGATCGGAGCAAGCACAATGGCTACCACTTTTTTAATTGCTTGGATTTATCAATATTTGATTTCAATTGTTGAAAATTGGACAGAGATGGGGTGGTGGTTGCCTAAACCAATCATGGATTTCTTTGAAGCAAAGTTAGCAAAAGATCAAGAAGATTATGATCCATCTAAGTACAACTTTCTTGGTAAATATAAAGGAGGTAAAAAGTAATGTTAAAAATGGTCGATGTATTCTCTGGAAGTCCTCGTAGCTTTGCGACATTGCCAGAAACTGATATTACAATGGTTAAAGCCACGCAAGGAACTGGGTATGTTAATCCAGCATGTAATATTGATTATGCTAATGCAAAAGCAGCAGGAAAGTTACTAGGCTTATACCACTATTGTGCTGGTGGTAATCCAATTGCCGAAGCTGATTACTTCATCAATAATATTAAAAACTATGTAGGTGAAGCAGTCTTAGCGGTTGATTGGGAAGGGTATCAGAATGCTAGTTGGGGTAATTACGGTTATGTACGTCAATTTGTTAACCGTGTTCATGAGTTAACAGGCGTATGGTGCATGGTTTATGTATCTCAGTCTGAAATTCAACAGGTTGCAAATTGTGTAAATGATTGTCCGTTATGGGTTGCTTACTACAAGTATTCTCAATCTCTTGACTGGAATTATCAGGGAGCTGGATTCAATATTGCACCTTGGGAAGTCTTTACTGTCCATCAATTTACTGGTTCAGATATGGACCGAAACATGGTTAATACAACTAAAGAAGGTTGGCTAAAGATGGCTAACCCTAATAACAATATTTCCATTCTAGAACCATCTCCTGTTCAACCAGCAGAAGAACACAAAGATGAAAAAGAGTTATCGTTTGTTGATGAATTGGGTGATACTTGGTTTAAAGAAGAGGGCAAGTTTACCCTAGATGTAGGGGTTAATTTGCGCTATGGTGCCCGAACAACATCTAATATTATTGCCACTCTACCAGCAGGATCTACTATTGAGTATGATGCCTTTAGTCGTCACGCTGGCTATGTTTGGATTCGTCAACCACGAGAAAATGGCTATGGCTACATGGCAGTTCGTGATGCTAAGACTAACCAACCTTTTGGAAAATTTGAATAAATAAAAAAAGAGGTAAAATTCTCTTGTAATTAACATATAGATGACTGTTGCATTGAATGTAATGGTCATCTTTTTTGTTTATATATAATAGTAGAAAAAGGTCATGGATTGGTCACGGTTTCCTTGTAATCGTTGATATAAGAGGGTAAGAAATACTCACCGGAGGCATATTAGTACTTTGGTACAAAATTGTCAGCTAAGTTAATGAAATAGGAGAAAGATTGTTATTGCAGGCTTTCTCCTATTTTTTAGTTTAAATTTTGCTTTTGAAGAAATGGTATAAAATGGTGCAAATTTGTGAACTTTGGTCACGAATTGGTCACGGGCTTTAGTTAAAAATCTAGTGCTTTGAGGATATCTTTATCTGACTTATTTTTATATTCATCAATAAGGTAAGCATAAGTATTAATCGTTGTTGTGATGTCATTATGTCCTAATCTTCGACTAATTGCATAAGTGTCAATACCATTTGCAAGCAAAAGTGCAACGTGACTATGTCGTAAGCTGTGAAAATGAAAATTTTCTTTTTTTATGTTAAGCTCTGCCATTATTTCGCGCAGTTTGTCATTTAGTGGACCACTTGTAGGAATAGTTCCAAACTGGTCCATAAATACTAGATTACTTGTTGCATTGATCTTTAATCTGCTTAATATTCTGATCAACTTATGATTAACCTTAATCTGCCGAATTGAGGCTTTATTTTTGGTTGGTTTAAAACGGTGAGTTATAAAGTGACTGTTGCTTTCACCTTTGTCTTTGGTTTCTCGCCATGCTTTATCTATTTTGATGGTATCGTGCAAGAAATCGATATCATTCCAGGTCAATGCTTGAATTTCCTCCTTACGCATACCAGTATAAATAGCAGTAATGATCATGTATCGACTGGTGTACCTTCTGTCAGTCATTCCATTAATAGTTTGATTAAGTATCTTCTTTATTTCATTGACATTTGGATATTGCACTTCTAAAGTTTTAGACTTATCGGCAGTTAATGTCACTCTTTGAGTAAAGTCCTTAGTTAGGTAATCGTCCAAAATTGCAGATTTAACACAGCTTCTAATGATAGAATTTAATTTTTTTACACTTGAAATCGCATGATTACTACCATAACTATTAATAAATTCTTGGTACATAGTTCTGGTAATATTTTTGATGTTTGTTTGCTTAAAGTGTTTTTGCAATATATTACCAACAACGGTATATCGATTAAGAGTTTTTGAACTTAACTTTGGCTCTTTATATGTTATCACCCATTGATTGTAATAATTTAAGAAGCTAATCTCTTTTTTTATATCAATACCTTGATTGACTTTAGTTTCAAGGTCATTACCCCACTGACGAGCGAGAGCCTTGGTCTTGAAACCATTTTTTGACTTCGAGTGTCTTTTGCCATTAGTGTCAGTCCAGCGAACTCTTGCTTGCCAACTACCGTAAACTTTTTTAATACTTATTGGCATACTTGTCCCTCCATTATTAAATTGTGTATAATGAAAGGGTTGATAAAATTTGTTTGGACGCAATTAATATCAACCCTTGGTCCACTGACAGTTGCAGCTGTCGGTGGGCTTTTTTATTTACTAGCTTTTTACGTCATCAAGTAGTTGGACAAAAGATTATTTATAAGATTTGACAAGGACCATAGTTGCATTCTTATTTAATACATTAGACTGAAGGTGTCTATTATATTTGTCATCAGGAATAGTTAATCGACCATTGAGTTGCCCTTTTACCGTAATTTTCTGACCTACACTAATCTTTTTATGTTTACTGGTTGTCATGTAAAAGTATTGATTACTATTTGGCTTGGGTGTCAGCACTAAGCGATATTGATTAACATTGTCAGTTGTTACCCCAATAACATAGAACTTTTTTAAAGTTACACTAGCAAATAAATCATCTTCGTTATAACTAGACATTTTATCAACGTTAAATTTAGTTGTTATATTTGGATAGCTAGTTGAACTGCTATGAATATTACCTATAAGGAGTGTTATTGAAATCATTACAGTTCCTAAGATAAGAAAAAGTGTTTTTAAAAGTTTCTTCATTCTTTAACTCCTTATATTTCCAAAATTTGTTTCTTTTTAGCGGTAAATTCTTCTTCAGTAATAACTCCATCATCAAGTAGTTGCTTTAATTCTCTTAATTGCGAAAGGTCATTACTAGAATTGGATTGTACTGATGTCTGCTTAAAGTCTGCAGCTGCCTGTTTAATAATCTCGGCCATTTTTTTAGCAGGGTAGGGTTGCATGTTTTCTATTTGAGTTGTAATAGCCCCGTTAGTTACTGAAATGGATCCTAACATTAACCCGTTAGAATATGAAACACCATTAATCATATCAAGGGGAATATCGGTTGATTTACTGCCATAAATTAGACCGTGATCAAGAAAAATTACACGCTTATTGGTACATACTGCAAGGATAGAATGAGTTTCAATAAAAGCATTAGCTGCATAAAGTATTTTTTCTCCACCATCAATATCTATTATGTCTGGTAAAGCTTTAATTTCCTTTTTAGTACCAAATAGATTTTCTACATTGGCATCCTTTAACTGTTGCTTAATGACATCCGATTTTTCTTGTTCGTCTTTGTTGATTTCGTCAATTGCTGCTTGTAAAGTATCAGCTTTTTTACCAGCGCTATCAGCAATCGAATCAAGTTTTTCAGTTACTTTAGATAGCTTTGACTTATACAAATCAGGATGTTCTTTGTAAGGTACGATAGAAGAAATCCCTAATAAACTTTCAATTTCACTAGCGGTATGGGAACTAATGAAATTGCTAAGTTTAATTGGAACACGGTAAGTATTTGCTGGACGTTTGGGATCAAGTCTGTTGGCATCTTTGCCACAAATTAAATATCCATCTTTGGTAATGCAAGAAGCCTTTAACATTCCTAAGGCATCATTACATATGAAGCATCTCTTTTTACTCATTTGGATCACCTTATTCCATTGTCACTGAATATTTAACTAATTTACCAACAATTCGACCTGGATGCTCTTCATCAAGAATTATTGGATCATAGTTTTTATTATCTGGCATTAGCATAACTAAATTACCTTGATGCTTAATACGTTTTAAAGTAGCTTCGTTATCATCGTCAACAAGAACTGCAGCTATCTCACCATCTTCAACTTCAGGTTGCTCTCTAATAATGGCTAATGCGCCATTAGGAATGGTAGGCTCCATGCTATCACCTTTACAACGAAGACCAAAAAGTGTTCCACTAGGAACTGGTTTTTCAAAGATTTCATCAGTATAACCTTCGATATTTTCTTCAGCAGTAATCGGATCGCCACAAGCAATTTCACCAATGATTGGAATTGAAACAACTTCTAATCCTTCTTTAGGATAAATAATATTAGAAGGTTTCTTTTCTCTTGTAGGGAAAAAGTCATCAACATTTACATTAAAAATTTCAGCTAATTTAAATAAAACATCTTGATTTGCCTTTCTAGATCCTAACTCATATCTAGTCACAGTTGCTCTTGTTGTATCAAGTTTGTCTGCAAGTTGTTCTACTGAAAGGCCACGTTGTTCACGAAAATTTCTGATTTTTTGACCAATGAATTTACTTAGTTCCATTTTATGTACCTCTCTTATGTAACTAATTATATAACTTGTGTTACCGAAATGGAATATTTTTTATCTTTTTCGGAAAAAATAGTTGCATTTGTTCCAGAATGGTTTTAATATATAATTGTTCCAATTTGGAACGGAAAGGAGAGATAATATGCAGTCAAGATTATATGATTTACGAAAACATGTTAAAGGAATGACTCAACAACAAATGGCTGATTATCTAAATATTAGTGTCAAAGCTTATCGTGATAAGGAAAATGGTAAAAATCAATTTACTCAAGATGAAATGTTTGCTATTAGTAAATTATTTGATCTTAATATTGACACTATTTTTTTTGCCTCGTAAGTTCCGTATTGGAACAAAAGGCTAAGAGAGGTGATATGGAGTGCAAGCATCACTAGATGAACAAGATTACCAGGTAATTACCGATGAGGTTCTTAGGCGCATTAAGGAATGTTACAACTTAGTACCTAAGCAAGATGTTCAAGCTGATAAATGGGTCGGCATCAAGGAATTTACGAGTCAGTTGCCCGTTATAAAGGATAAGGAATGGGTCCGAATGTTTCTCCTGCCGTTACCAGTCTTCAAGCCGTGGGTAATTAACTTAAACGCTGGCCAAGGACGACCGGCCAGAGTCAATGTAACCAAAGCATTACCCTGGATTGTGTCTCATCAAGCAGATATTGATTGGAACCAATCCTTGCCACGTTAGGAGGTGGTTAAGTGGCGTTGTTAATCGGATTACCAATATTAATTATTGCAATGTGTTTGTTATATGCATTGGTGTACAGCTTATTGTATGAGCGGAATAAACCATTGCTACTGAAAGAGAAGTATCGGAAGAAACATTGAAAGGAGGCGAGGGGATGAGTAAGTTAATTGCGCTAATCGTTGGTGCTTGGATCATGTATTGTTCAATGATTGGCTCTTATGATGGAGCGATGACGATCCTAGCATTTTATCTTCTGCTAGTGGTTCTTGATCCACTAAATAAAAAAGGTACGACCGCCGCAAACAGTCGTACCGATAAATAAATACTTTACGAGGTAATTATATATGAATGAGTTTAATTTATCAAAATTAAATGCCAGGGTTGGCGATAATTGTGTATTTGTATCGAATTTGGCAGTTCGCTATCAAAGTGCTGCTACTCCCGAAGAACGAATGGCAATGGCCATCAAAATGGAGAATGCGGCAACTATGTTAAGAATTGCAGCAGAACGTCTGGCTACTGAAACTAAGAATGTTTACGGAGGTGGAAGCAATGAAGAAAGCTGAAATCAACCTTGTAACCAATTCAAACGATCCAAATAAATTTGATGGCAGGATCTCTGGAGATATTGATATTTTGACAAAGATGATCGTTGCTAGCTTAACCTATCATCCAGAATTATTCAAAAAAACGTTTGAGGAATTTCTAAATAGAATTTATGGAGGTAAAGATAATGACTAATGAAGAGAAGAAACAACAGATTAAGAAGATTTTAGGCCCTGACTATGAAAATGTAGTAGTCCTAGCTGCTAACGCGAAGAACTCAAACGTTGAACGGGTGCTTGTCTTAAATGACGCGGATCAGGGCGCAATGGCCGGTATGATGTTAACTGCTCTTGAGAATTTCCCACAGGCAACATCATTGGTTAAGTTTGGGATCCCACATTTAACTAGTGATCCAATAGCAGACATTTTGGCACCGATTCTTTTAGGAGGTAAAGACTAATGAATTTATTTGAATTAAACGACAATTATAAAACACTTGCTAGCCGGGATGACTTAGATCCAACTATTCTAAAGGATACATTGGAATCAATTAAGGATGATCGGAATACCAAGTTGGACAATCTTGCCTCATGGGCGGATCAATTGAAGTCAGAAATTGATTTTATGACTGACAAAAAGAAGTCATGGGAAGAAGAAATTACTTACCGAAAAAATAAACTTACTTGGATCAAGAAATATATTACTGATGTTCTTGATGATGCCGGTATTAAGAAAATAGCTACTGAAAATCACTTGCTTAGTGCTCGGAACTTCAAGGCCTCAACCATTATCGATAGTGATAAGAAACTTCCGGATAAGTTCAAAATCACTGAGACGACTACTAAGCCAGACAAGCAGGCCATTTACCAAGCACTCAAAGCTGGAGAAGAAGTACCAGGAGCACACTTAAAAGCTAACCGTAATACGGTGATTAAATAATGTTTGAACTCCGTGATTATCAGCAAGAAACGATTGATAACATCATGAATTCTATAAGTGCTGGTCACCGTTCCGTCATGGTTCAACAACCGCCACGAACGGGGAAGACAGTTATCATGGCTGAAATTGCTAGACGAGCAACGGCAAAGGGCAACCGTATCTTATTCGTGGTTCATCGGCAAGAAATTGTCCAGCAGGTTATCAAGACGTTTGAAGCTAATGATGTAAATATGGATTTAGCTAAAATCGGCATGGTTCAAACGATTACCCGACACGTTAATAATCTAGACCTACCGGCGATAATCTTTGTTGATGAGGCCCATCATGTTCTGGCTAAATCATATCGCAGAATTCTTGATACTTTTCCGAAGGCTTATAAGTTATTGTTTACCGCTACTCCTTATCGGTTAGGCGGACAGGGTTTTACTGATGTTGCTGATGATTTAATCGTTGGTAAATCAGTTCCTTGGTTAATTGAGCATCACTTTTTAGCACCAGTTGATTATTACGCTCCTTCTTACATTGATACTGCCAAGCTAAAAGTAAAACGAACTGGTGAATATGACACTGATTCAATCAAAGAAGCAATGAAACCTAAAATCTACGGGAATGCGGTTAAGCACTATTTGAAGCTTGCTAAGGGAATGCAAGCAATTGCCTATACCTATAACGTTGATAGTGCAATTAAGTTAGCTAATGCATTTAATGGCTATGGGATAACTGCAAGGGCCGTTTCCGGAAAAACGCCCAAAGAAGAACGGAATAAAATCATTGAGGACTATCGCCAAGGAAAAATTCAAATTGTAACTAATGCAGAATTATTTACAGAGGGCCTAGACTTACCAAATGTTGATTGTGTCATTATGCTACGACCGACCCAATCGCTATCGTTATATTTACAATTTGCAATGCGCTCAATGAATCCACGTGAAGGTAAGACTGCAATAATTATCGATCACGTGGGGAACGTTGAGCGATTCGGATTGCCTACTGATAAACGGCAATGGACATTAGAAGGCAATGGTAAAAATAAACAATCGGGGACAACGCTTAAACCTGTCTCAGTATGTCCGACATGTTTTGCATCGTTCTATCGGACAGGTGATATTTGTCCTTATTGCGGGGCAACATTAGGAGAAGAAAAAGAAATTGAAGTCGTTGATAATGTTCAACTTAAAAAAGTTACTAAGTCACGACTAGCGATTATTAAGAAAATTCAATCGTCAGCAATTATGAATAATGTTGCTGGCAAGCGTCCAAACGAATTGAAGAATCTAAAAGAAATACAAGCCTATGCCAAATTAAAAGGTTACAAATCAGGCTGGGCTTACCACTACGCTAAACAGCGTGGATTTATTAAGAAGTGAGGTTGATATTATGAGTATTTTGCCACCAAATAAACCACAGAAAGCACGGCGAGTTCCGAGAAATTACTTTATCTATGGAGATACAATGTCCGGAAAATCATATCTAGCTGAACGTTTTCCAAGTCCACTATTTCTTAACACTGATGGTAATAGCGAGATGAACACCGCACCAAGTATTCAATTAAAGAATATCCGAAAGAGCGATGGAAGCTTAAAAGAGTCAGTGATTGATCAACTAGACAAGATTATTCTTGCTCTTGGTACTGAAAAACATGGTTACAAAACAGTGGTTATTGATGTGATTGATGATGTTGTCACATTAATTGAACAAGCTATCTGTTATGACAATGAAGTGGAAACGCTGGGGGATGTTCCTTACGGCAAGGGATATGCACAATTTAATACCGTCTTTCAAGCATTTGTTACTGAACTAAAAGCCTTGCCACTTAATACGGTTTATATTAGCCGATTAATGATGCTAACTGATGAATCTTCTGGCCACACTGAAGACCGACCATCACTAAAGCAGAAATATTACAACGTGGTTAATGGTAATTGTGATTTAGTAATTGAAACTAAGCGCTATGGTGACCGTTATATCCGGATGGTTAAAGATCGGCGAATTCATTATGTCAAAGATGATATTACTGATCCGGCAATTTTGCGAGTGCTGGAACATGTAAATGGTGTCTTTGACAAACCCAAGCAGACCACTACAAAAGAACAGAATGAAATTGTTAACAAAATTAAAAAGCAAAATGTAAAGGAAGGTTAATGAATTATGAGTTTACGAGATGCAATGAATAAAGCTACTGAAGGTTTTGATCCAAAGAATGATTCGGTTAATAAATTTAAGGGACTGGAAAGCGGTAAGTATACTGTTGTAGTTGCAAAAGTAGAAAACCATGAAACCCCTTGGAATGCTGAACAGCTTAACTTTGAATTAGAAGTTGTCGATGGAGAATCAGCCGGCCAAAAAGAATTCTTACAAATTGGATTAGATGAATTAACTTCTAAGGGTAATCCTAATCCAATGCTAGAAACTAATTTACGATTGGTTTCTAAGTTAGCAGCAATTCTAGGTGTTGAAATTCCTGATGAAGTTTGGGATGACGATACTTTAATTTATGAAAACTTGGCTAAAGCATTTGCACCGGCAGTAGGAAAGACCATGATTATGGATTTGAAGGTTCGACCAAACAAGAAGAACCCCCAATATCCATACCGTAATTATGACTTTGATGAAGCAGAACAACCGGAAACTCCGGAAGTTACAGATTATGAGATGCCCTTTTAAGGGTGGGCTGCGGAAAGCATTAGAAGCAAAAAGAAAGCAACAAATTCAAGACGAAGAGGAATGGGACGAATATTACCATAACTGGTATTGATTCTATTTAAGGCAGTGACCTAAACACCGAGCGGGTGGAATGCCCGTTATTTATTTAGGAGGTCAAAATGAAAAATTTAGTTAATTACGCTTTGGCTTATCAAGCTAAAGGATTAAGTGTCCTCCCCATTGCTGGTAAACAACCACTGATTAAATTTGCTGATAAACCAGCTTTAACTGCAGAACAAATCAAAGCTGTATGGAAAAAACATCCCTATGCTCAGATTGCTTTAAGGACAGATAAATTCTTCGTAGTTGATATTGATCGCAATCATGCCAATAACATTGATGGTTTTGAATCAATTAAGCAATTACCAGCGAAGTATTTTCCAGAAACTTTAACCCAAACCACCAAGCATAGTGGCCGTCAATTATTTTATCTGAAACGGCCAGATATGCGAGTTAATCAATTAATTGGTTATCAACCAGGTGTCGACATTAAGGCTCATCAGAACAATTATGTTGTCGTCGCTCCTTCAGAGGGTTACGAATGGTTAAACAAGAATCCAATCGTTACTGCTCCTAAATCATTAGTAGTCAATATTAATCAGATGCGGGCGAGTAACCGGCGAAACACTCCAAATGATTTTGTGATTAAGCCTCGTGAACGGAATTCGACCACTGATTTATTAGAAACAATTGCTAATGGTTTAGGCGATAAAGGAATGCGAAATAAAACTTTGGCCGGCATGATTGGCGCACTACTATTTCGAGGTGTTGAGGCTAAGGCCGCTTATCAATTAGCGATGATTTGTAATGAGAATACGCCTGATCCACTACCAGAAGAAGAAGTGAACCGGACATTCCAGTCAATGCTAAGACGTGATTTGAGAAACGGGGGTGAAATACGTGGCGGATAATGTGATTCGCAAACCGATTGAATTTGAATTAAATGCACAAGGTAATCCCAAAACGAACAGCCTTAAAAACGTTGGCTTAATTCTTAACGGTGATCCGTTGTTGCACGGCACTTTTCGATATAACGAATTTGCCTATTCAATTGACGTGGTAAAAGACATTCCGCAACTTTTTATTGAAAACGGCCAGCTTGATGATAGCTACATGGCAATTATGCTTCGTTACATTGAAGACGAATATGCGGTAATGTTTCAAGAAAAATTACTGAATATGGCAATCACAGTTGAAGCAAGGCAACATCCCTATAATCCCGTAAAAGAGTATATGGAGAAGTGCTACAAGAATTGGGACCACAAAGAACGAATTAAAGATTTCTTGCCAGTTTATTTGGGAGTACCCAGTGGCGAAGTAACAACATTGCAGACAAAATTATTTTTAGTCGGAGCAGTGATGAAAGTCTATAAGCCGGAAAGTAAATTTGATTGGGTGTTTGATTTAGTCGGTGGCCAAGGTGTAGGAAAGACCACACTCTTGAAAAAGTTAGCGCATGGTTGGTATACAGATCAATTCACCGATTTTAAGGATAAAGATAACTTTGCTAACATGCTCCGGGCTTTAATTGTTAATGATGATGAAATGACCGCTACTAATAATTCTGACTTTGAGAATTTGAAAAAGTTTATTTCAGCTGAAGAATTAGAGTTTCGGCCACCCTATGGACGACATACAATCCGCCGGCCAAAGAATTTTGTTATGGCCCGGACAACTAACGAATCAACTTATTTGAAAGATAAGACTGGTGAACGACGATTCTTACCCAACATGGCTGATAAGTCCAGAGCAATGGCTAATCCAGTAACTGATCTTGATGATGCTATGGTTGACCATCTTTGGGGCGAAGCTGTGGCACTTTACAAAGAGGGTTTTAGTTTTCAATTGACGAAGGAGCAGCAGAAGCTCATCGAGGATAATCGGAAGTCGTTTATGTATATTGATGAAACTGAAAATCAGATTGAACGGGTTCTTAGCACTTGGGACGATGATTGGATTGAAAGTTCAGAAATTGCTCATCAATTAGGTGAAGATAATTTGGTTAAGAATCGTTCATTAGCAAAGAAGATTAAGTATGTAATGGATAACCGGCATGATTGGAAACCTGGATATAAGAAGATGAAAGGAATAGTACATCGCGGTTATCGGAGATTGGAAAGTTTACAGTAGTTGTCACTGGTTTACATAAAAGATTCGTTAGTGTAAACCTCCATGGTTATTGTTATATCAACATTTGTGAGAGGTAGGTTTACACTACTACACTATTTAATAATAAAAATAAATATATATAAATACTATATTATGCATTATAAAAAGTTGAAATATAGTGTAAACCTGTAAACCGAGGTCTAAGTCGTTGGTAGAGTAAGCATATCGTAACTTTTAGTAGTGACAACCTAGTGTAAACCTTAGGAGGGAAAACAGTGCACACAAAAGTTTTTACAATTAATGGAAATTTCTATGAAGCTGAGGGCGGTATTGATGATATCCTCAGAAAATTTAAGTTAAACGGAACAACTGGATTATATATCTATGGATTAGCAATGCGGAATTTACAAACAGTTCCTCATCGCGTCATTATTCCAGTTACTGCGGTTGAAAGCATTATGGAGTTTGAAGATGACGAGTGAGCATAAAATCCAGAACGATATCCGAGTTGCGCTGTCAAAGCACCAGTGCACAGTGTTCCGAGTAAATGTTGGTTCTGTAAAAACACCAGATGGAAGATTTTTCTCAGCTGGTGTACCAAGTGGCCACCCGGACTTATATGGATTTCGTTGGTTAGATCATCAAGTATTTTACATTGAAGTGAAGAATGAAAAAGGCAAGCCGAGAGCGGATCAAATTAGATTTCATGAGATGCTAACTAAGCGAGAAATCATTCATGGAATCGCTAGGTCTGCTGGAGATGCAGTAAAAATTGTTGAGGAAGGATTGATTGGTTATGGATTCAAAGACAATTCAGAAACTAAATAATTTAGAAGATACGATTGAGCAAGCAAAATTAGAGTCATTAGGGACAAAGGGCCTGGTTTCATTGCTAGATGATACTTTAGAAAAAATCTATTGTGATGAAGATTTAGAAGAAAAAAACTTTTCCCAGCTTTCAGAAAGTCAAATTCTTTCTTTAGCCTATGGACTTCACACAGAGCATCAAAAATTACATGCTATTTCGTTAGCACTATTTCGCTCAATTGAGCGATTATACGAGGGCTTAAAACAAAAAAAGATAATAAGTGAGAAAATGAGGAGCTTTGATAATGAATAGGGTACATTTTGGAACGCTTACTAATCAGACATTAGAGTTCAAATTAATATCTTGTCCTAAATTGTTTAAGGATTTGCACGCTACTTTAGGTGGTTATACCAGAATTAAACCAATCAAGCGCACTCGTAAGCGATAGATTGCTAAGGTTAAGCATATGATGGCTTTACACGATCATACTAGCTACGAGTGGTCACAATGGTGGAAACGAAGCGCTAGAAAGCCAAAGAGGTGGAAGAATAATGAAAATTGATGAATTTATTAATAGTATTCGTAATTTTGATAAGCAGTTAAATGTTTATCAGTATCCTAAATCGTTATGGATTACCTATAATTCGAGGACTTTTGTAAAAGTCCCTTTTAATGCAAAAACAATATTTGATTGCAGAATTAATGACGAGCTTGAAGAACTTCCAGATGGTATCAAGATTACTGTTTCTAATAAAATTAATAAATTTCTTAGAACACCTATTAAGGATCGTTTTCCAGAAAAGAAGTTCCGTTTGCGGTGGATTGATGATTCTGACGGTGGTAAGAATTATTTAGATAATGAGGGAGGGGCTTGGACTGTCGAATGGGGAACACGTGCTAGAACTTTTACCGAGTCTGAACTAGAACAGCTTAAGGATGATAATCCATCTCTTGCACCTGCAATTGATACAATGAAGGAATTAGTGGAGGTGAAGAATAATGACTAAAGAAGGATTTGATAAAAAGCTTGCTGAATTACGCAAGAAGCAAGCTGAACTAGACGAAGTTTATTATGACGAATCAGACCCATATGCGTTTGACGGTGGTTGTATTATGGAACTTCACCAATTGGCTGATGAAGCTTTAGCATTAGCGTCTGGTCAAATTCTTAATGAAGGTGATATCTAATGTTACACAAATACAAAAAAACAGCCTTAATTGAAGCTGAACAATTTGATGGTTCTGATGAAATGATAAGAAAGTATCACATTAAGTACTATTCTCCAGGTGATGAATATAGTTTTTACACAAAAGAGGGAGCTTCGATATTAAATATAGGCGATTGGATTGCTACTGGAATTGATGGTGAACACTGGAGAATTGAACCAGATATATTTGAACGGACTTATGAGAGGATTAATTAATGGAAATTAAATGCGGTAACCAAAAACTGGAAGCTTATCCAGTTGAGCCATTTATTTATGAAGTAGCGACAAATGGTAAGAAAGAATTTTATCAGGATGTTTGGGATGCTTTTGGGTCGAATTTGCACATGAATAATAGTTCGGCTAAAATTACAAAAATTCCCGTTATACCTATTAGTGACGAACAAATTAAAGCAGAAATAATTGCAATTAAATTAGGTGAGAAAAGAACTTATCCCGGTGAATATATCAAAGAATTCAAAAACACTAAGCCTAAAGTTCAGAAAAATACTAAGACTAGACCCAAAAAGAAAATTACACTCAAAAGAGTTCTGTATGTCCTTGCTTTTGCAGTATGGTTAATTGGAGCGCTTGTTTTATTATTTAATTCGAGGTGAGATATATGACATTTGAAGAAGCATTAAAGCATGAAGAAAACAATGTGCCAGTCTTTTATAATGGCCGAAAGTATTATGTGATTGGTCATAACGAATTAACTGAACAGTTTACAATTCGGGAACTTAGTGGGAATCCATATTTTACCGTTCCAGTTGATGTTCAGCCGGAGGATTTATCATGATTTTATTATCAATACTCTTACTCGCTGTTTTTGTTTTTGGATTCCTTCTTGGTAAGAAAAATCCATAATAAAAAGGGCCCACCGCGCTTGATGTGTCCTTACTCAAAAATATTAACCTTAATCATTATAGCAGATAGCGGGGGTACATCATGCAAACAGATTTGAACTTAGATATAGATTGTTTGAAAACTGCACGGAAGGTTACTGAGTTTCTGGAAAAGAAGCTGGATCGCTATCTAGCTTTATCCGGGAAACAACGATTTGATTTGAAGTCACCTGGAATGGACGGAATGCCCAAAGCGCCCAGTCATGGTAATGGAAGTGAAAGCCGAATGTTGAATATTTGGCTGGCAGAAGAAGTAGTCGATTGTGTGGGCTGTGCAATGCGTAACATGACAAAGGAATCGCAACGGATATTGTTAAGTCGTTACTCAGATCAAATGCTAACGTATAACATTGCCAGGGAATTAAGTATTAGTTCATCAACATATAGTCGAAAACAAGAAAAAGCATTGTGTGAATTTGCTGATCGTTTTGAATTTCAGTTAGTTAAGCATGGTATTCACACTGAAATAGATGACTTACACGTTTATCCAGATGAGGAATGATAAATTGATGGGTAATTGTTGAATGAGCAATCCTTGATAAAAATGTGATAATGATATTGTCGAATGATTCGATATTCATATATTAATCTCCTGAAAGAAGTCTAGCTATTGCAGCTAGGCTTTTGTATTATAGTTAGTTGGGTGATTTTTATATGATTGAATACTTAAAAACATTTTTGGAGGCTTTGAGTATGAAGCCAAAAACTAAATTTGTTGGAGTTGTTTTTGGAATAGTGCTTTTATGCTTAAAACCATTTTTAATTCAATATAATATGAACTGGTTTTACAATAAGTTTTCTTGGATTATTATTTTAATTACTTTATTTTTTGCAGCCTCATTAACAATAGAAGTAATAATTGAAGTATGCGAATGGAGTAAAAACAAATATAACAGATGGAAAGCTGAAAGAGATTACGAAAAATATATTTTAGGTTTGTCTGATAAAAAGTTGGCAATTGTAAAGAAATTTTACGCTAATGAATATCACCAAGGATATTTAAGAGAAAATGATACTAATGTTATTGAATTAGTTAATATGGATGTAATTATGGAACTTAATAATGAAATTATAGTAAGAGAAAGCCAAGTCGAGGATATAAATGATCCGGAATTTCTTTTTGTATTACATCCTTCGGCTTTACAAGTTATAGAAAAGAATTCAAAAAAATTTAATTAGTTTAGCTTAACAGCTGGTTTTTTTATTTTTAAGGAGGTGAGTAGCATTACTCAAAAATTAACACAGAAGCAACAACGATTTGTCGATGAGTACATTATTTCGGGTAATGCTACTCAAGCTGCGATTAAAGCTGGATATTCTAAGAAAACGGCTAATCGAATAGCTACTGAAAACTTGTCAAAACCTGTCATTAAAGCTGCTATCGAAAAACGCAATGCTGAAATTAAGTCCGAAAAGACTGCTGATATGACCGAAGTGATGGAATATCTTTCTTCGGTTATGCGTGGTGAGCAAACAGAATCGGTTGCTACTGCTAAAGGTGTTTATGAAGATGTTGAAGTGTCAGCAAAAGATCGTATTAAAGCGGCGGAATTAATCGGTAAGCGACACGGCGCTTGGACTGATAAAAAGGTTATTTCTGGTGATGTTCAGATTGATGTGGGAATGGGGGATTATGATGACGAAGATTAATCTTAATTTCCCCAAACCTGCTAATGTATTTAATAAACAAATTTACGATAACCTTTTCGATTATTCTCATTTCATCGAAGTCTGGTACGGAGGAGCAAGCTCTGGTAAGTCTCATGGTGTGGTGCAGAAGGTGGTACTTAAATCACTCAAACACTGGAAACATCCCCGTAAAGTGCTATGGCTTCGGAAAGTTGATCGAACAATTCAAGAATCCATCTTTGCTGATGTAATTGATTGTTTATCTAACTGGCAACTTCTTCCGTTATGTAGAGTTAATAAATCAAACCGTACTATTCATTTACCGAATGGTGCGGTTTTTCTATTTAAAGGAATGGATGATCCGGAAAAAATTAAATCAATTAAAGGATTATCTGATGTTGTCATGGAGGAAGCGTCTGAGTTTAATCAAGATGATTTTACGCAGCTTACTCTTCGTCTACGTGAACCTAAGCATAAGAAACGACAATTGTTCTGTATGTTTAATCCGGTTAGTAAGTTGAACTGGACCTACAAGCAATGGTTTGATCCGAAAGCAAAGGTTAATCCGGAACGAGTATCAATTCATCAATCAACTTACAAGGATAATCACTTCTTGGACGCTGATAACATTGCAACGATTGAGAACTTAAAACAAACTAACCCAGCCTACTATAAAATTTATACGCTAGGCGAGTTTGCTACATTGGATAAACTGGTCTTTCCAACCTTTACTAAACGTCGATTATATCCGGAAGAACCACAACTCCGTGATTTACCTGATTTGTTTGGCTTGGACTTTGGTTATAGCAATGATCCTTCTGCCTTTACTCATTCCAAGATTGACATGAAAAATAAACGTTTCTATGTTCTGGAAGAGTATGTCAAAAAAGGAATGCTCAATAATGAAATAGCCAATGTAATTAAACAAATGGGTTATACCAAAGAAGTTATTACGGCTGATGCTGCAGAACCAAAGTCAATTGCTGAATTAAAGCGTGATGGGATATATCGTATTCGGCCAGCAAAGAAAGGGCCGGACTCAATTATTCAGGGTATTCAATTTTTACAGCAATTTGAATGGATTGTTGATGATCGTTGTGTCAAAACAATTGAAGAATTGGAAAACTATACATATAAGAAAGACCGTAAGACTGGTGAATATATCAATGAACCTGTTGATGCTTATAATCACTGCATTGATAGTTTGAGATATGGAAGTTCTGAATATAACGGAATGGCTAGTCCAAAGGCAACTGTAATGAAAAATATTTACATTTGAGGTGGTGATTGAATGTCAGAAATTAAAGGGCAAGTAGTTGAAGGAAACGTGTTTATCTATCCTAAAGACGATGAAATGACAATGCCAGACTTGCTTAAATTTATTAGTAAGAATAAAAGCTTGGCAGAAGAATATAAGCATAACCTTGAAATGTATAAAGGTAATCATGATATCTTAACCAAGCAACCACGACAGTTTGGACCAGATAATAAGTTGGTGGTCAACCTGCCACACTATATTGTTGATACGTACAATGGTTTCTTTGCGGGTATTCCGCCTAAGGTAACACTGGATGATAAAGAAACTAATAGCTTATTGCAAGAATGGAACGATGAGAATTCATTACAAGATAAATTAAGTGAGATTAGTAAGCAAGCGGACATCTTCGGACGGTCACTTGCTTTTGTTTATCAGGATGAAGATAGTCAAACACGGATTGCTTATTCATCTCCAGTGGATTCTTTCATGGTTTACGATGATACGGTATCACGACAACCGATGGCTTTTGTTCGCTATTGGAAGAATACAAATAGTGTTCAAGTCGGAATGGTTTACTACAGTGATAAGACCATTTCTTTTGAAGGCAGTAAGTTTGTAGATGAGACAACTAATCCTTATGGTTTAGTACCGGCCGTTGAGTTTTACGGTAACGAAGAAAGACAAGGTGTTTTTGATAATGTTAAAACGCTGATTGATGAGTTAGACCGGGTATTATCGCAAAAAGCTAATCAGGTTGAGTATTTTGATAATGCTTATTTGAAGATACTAGGAGTAGACCTAGATCAGGATGGCGACGGTAAACCAGATGCGGATTTAATTGGTAACCAGATGATTTATAGTCCGGATGCTGATGCTACTAATGCAACTGTTGACTTTATCAGTAAGCCTGATGGAGATAACATGCAAGAACACATTATTGATCGTCTAGTCTCAATGATTTATCAGATAAGCATGGTGGCTAATCTTAACGATGAGGCCTTTGCCGGCAATAGTTCTGGTGTTGCTCTGCAATATAAACTCTTGCCAATGCGGAATATGGCCTCGAATAAAGAACGTAAATTTCGACAAGCTTTGCGGCGTTTATACCGAATTGTGTTTAGTGTCGGTCAAGTATTGCCTGAGGTACATTCAGAGGACTGGAGAGAGCTTAAATTTACTTTCAAGAGGAATTTACCAGATGACATTTCAAACGATGCAGACATCGCTCAGAAGTTACAGGGGATGGTATCAAAAGAAACACTATTGTCTATTTTGCCATTTGTTGACGATCCTCAAGAGGAAATCAAACGGATTAGCAAAGAGAAACAAGAGGATATGCAACAAGCTCTTAAATATGGCCCTGCCGCATTAGACCAAGATAAGCCGGACGGTGATGAAGATGGCGATGCCGAATAGTGATTACTGGAAGAAACGAGAAGATGAAGAGCGAAAGTGGCAAAAGAAAAATATTGCTAGTGATGAAGCTTTTAATCGTTTAATTGAAAGATACTATAATCAGGCTATCTCACAAATCAATAAAGAAATTGATCATCAGTATCAATCTCTCGCTAAGTCTGTGGGTGGTCTTCGTAATGCTTATTCTACCGTTGACATGACTGATATTGCAGATTATGAAACCGAAGCACAAAAGGTGGTCATGCAAGCTGCACAAATGAGAGCGCAAGGCAAAAAGGTTACTTATAGTTCGTTTGGTGATGATGTAAATCGTCGAATGAAGGTGTACAATGCAACGATGAGAATTAACCGCTTGGAATATCTAAAAAGCCAAGTTGGTTTACACCTTACAGAAGCTAACATGAATATCGAAAATGCCACTCGATTGAAGTTAACCGACAGCTATATCAATGAGGTTAAACGGCAAAGCGGTATTCTTGGACGTAATCTTAAATTTAATAATGCTTTGATTGAAGATACTAACATTGCCAAGATTGTCATGGCTCAAACTGCTGGAGCAAACTGGAGTCAACGCCTATGGCTTAATCAAGACGCATTAAAAGCTCAGCTAGATGTAGTTCTTTCTACTGGGTTTATCACTGGTCAAAGCAATCAAGCAATGGCTCGTCAGTTGCGCAATCAGATTAAGAGTACAATTAATAATCATGCATATGTTGCCGAAAGATTAGTAAGAACTGAAACGGCACGTGTTCAATATCAAGCACAAATTGATAGTATCAAGGCTGCTGATTATAAATACGTAAAATGGTATGCTGAACCTGGAGCTTGTCATGTTTGCCAACGAATTGCCGATAACGATGAATATGATCTTGGTTATGGGGTCTTTCCAGTTGATGAAGTTCCTCAAATTCCTATCCATCCGAATTGTCGTTGTAGTATTAGTGCTTATTGGGTTGAGGGCAAGGATAATTTAGGTAAAAATAGTAGTAAGAAAACTTCTGAGTCATCAGATAAAGATAACTTTCAGAAGCTGATGGATACTGATATTACTAAGTTGAAGAAAGATGATATTGAATATCTTGGCAAAGCAATTAATGAAAAATACCATATCGATAGAATGCTAGGTGATAAAGACGGAATTGCTAAAATTATTGCCAATTATCGTCAAGTTGGTGGTACGGTTGAAAAGAGTCAGTGGATGCCACGGTCAAATGCAAGTGTGAAGAAAGCATTAAATGAAGCTTTTAATCACTACCCCAGTGACTGGGTTAATTATTTAAATAATGGCGAATTTATGTATGCTGGTAAAAATCAGCGTGGATTTTATACAAGACATTATGTTGATGCACGTGGTAGATTTAAGGCACCTTCAACAATAAAGACCCAGTCTGACATTCCAAAATATCTTCAAGATGATAAAGCTGGTAAATATAATACAATCTTTTCATCGGGTCGTCCTACTACAGCTTGGCATGAGTTAGGCCACTTCGTTGAAACTCATAATGAAGATGTTGAAAGGATTGAAAGAGAGTTTCTTAAAGAGCGGACCAAAGGTGAACAGACAAGCCGGTTATATGATATTTACAATGGTTTTATTAATTACCGACTAAGTGAAATTACTAAGAAAGATAATTTTATTAATCCATATATCGGTAAAGAATATCCTAAAGGAACAGAAGTACTTTCGATTGGTTTGGAATCATTATTTGAGCCAGGAAAAGGACAATTAAAATCGATTGGCAAAGATGGTAAGAATAAATATGTTAAAATTAATGAAGATGAAGAATATTTGAATCTAATACTAGGATTATTATTAAAGGGGTGATTATTGTGAGTAAATTGAATGCTGAGTTAAAGAATTTAAAAGAAGCCCATGATAATTACGAAAAGAAATTTGGCGTTGGTAGTCTTGATAATGCTATTTCTTATTTTGATCCAGTAAACCCAGATATTCATAATATTCAAGAAGGCATTAAAATCTTGAATGATGCAATTAGAAGTGGGAAGCCTTTACCAAAGCTTTCAAAAGAAATGCAATCAGATATTATCTATTAAACATTCAGATTAATTCTGAGTGTTTTTTATTTTCTTAATTAAATTATTTTCAAAGAGGATCCTTTATTTTCAAGGGTTCTCTTTTTTCGTAACTAAATTATGTCCGTTCCGTGTGTAGTGGACGTTAAACAAAACCCGAGCAGTCTCCCAGGACATTAAATGCGAGTAAAGGAGGTCCACAACATGGACGAAAATAACAACACTGAAGTTCAAGAACCACAAGTTACTGATCAACCAAAGGATACTGGTACCGATCCAAAGGAAGATAACAAATTAGATGGTGACAAATTAGTTAAGAAACTTCAAAAACGAATTGGTAAGGAACAGAACGAGAAGCATTCTCTCCAAGAACGGTTAGATAAGGCTAATGCGAAAATTAAAGAGCTTCAATCTGGCAAGGCAAATAAAGATTCATTAGATATAGAGGCAACTATGTCAAAAGAAAGCGAGAAAGATAAAGAAATCGCTTCTCTTCGTGCTCAAATTGCCCGCCGTGACAATATTAAGCAAACAGATGAAGTCTTTAAGGAAGCTGGTCTAACTGTTAGTGATGATGTGCTCAACATGGTTGTAGTTGATGACGAAAAACAAACTTATGCAAATGTTCAAGCACTAATTAAATACACTAATCAAATTCAAAGTGGAGTTAAGAAGGACTTACTCAAAGGTTCTACACCTAGAACGAATGGCAAGCCAACAATGACTAAGGATGAAATCAACAAGATTAAGGATCCAATCAAACGGCAACAAGCCATTGCAGATAATTTAAGCCTATATCAGCATTAGGAGGAATAATTTATGGCAACAGAAAATATTACTACATCAAAGGATTTAATTGCACAATCTATTGATTTTACAGAACGATTTACTGGTTCAATTAGTACTTTGCTTCAAGCAATGAACGTAACACGAATGCAACCAATGGCTGTTGGTTCACAGATTAAGATTTACAAGTCAGAAGTAAGCAAGGCAGATGGTAACGTCGCTGAAGGTGAAGTTATTCCACTTAGCAAAGTAACTAAGAAGCTAGCTAGTACTAAGGAACTGGTTTATAAGAAGTACCGTAAGCAAACCACCGCTGAATCGATTCAATCAGCTGGTTTTGGTCCGGCTGTAAATGACACTGATAGTAAGTTACTTCGTGCTATTCAAGGTGATATTAAAAAGGATTTCTTTGATTTTGTTCAAACTGGTACTACTAAAACAGATGGAACTGACTTTAAGAAAGCCGCTGCTCATGCACTTGGGCAATTAACAATTAAGTGGGAAGATGACGACGTTCAATCAGTTCTCTTTGCTAACCCACTAGATTTTTACGACTACTTGGGCGATTCAGATATCACCACTCAAACTGCTTTTGGTCTGACTTATATTCAAAACTACCTTGGTTTTAACGCCATTATTTTAACCGGTGCAATCAAACAAGGCACAATTGCTGCTACTGCTAGTCAAAACTTGAACTACGCTTATGCTGCAATGAATGGTAGTCTAAGCCAAGCATTTAACTTAACGACCGATGAAACTGGTTTGATTGGTGTTGTTCATAATGCTCTGACCGAAAATGCCTCATATGAAACTATGTCACTGACTTCTGGCGTGCTATTCCCTGAACGACTTGACGGCATTGTAGTTGCAACCATTGGTGAGGCTTCTGCGTCAAAATAACACCGCCCGATAATTCAGAAGCGGGCGATAATGATGTAAAACCAACGTCCGCTAACACGGTGGACGAAATCAAGAAGTATATGGATGAGCATGGAATCAGTTATACTTCTACCGACAATAAGCCTGATTTATTAGCAAAGTTAGGTGAGTAAGATGGAACAATCTGTAACACTTGAAAATCTAAAAACGATGCTCCAGTTAAAAACTGACAAACAAAATGCCTTACTATCGCTGATTATTGATAATACGGAACAGGCGTTAAGATTTAAGCTTGGCTTAGGACAGGATACCCCTTTCCCTAGTGAGCTAGGTTTTATCTCTCTTGAAGTTTGTGTACGACGGTATAATCGTATCTCCAATGAAGGAATGGCTTCTTATTCACAAGAAGGACAGTCAATTACTTTTAACTCGTCTGATTTTGATGACTTTGAAGCCGATATTAATGCCTGGCGAGATCAAAACGGTAAGAATGTTAAGTCGCATGGACGTGTTCAATTCTTTAATCCATATCGGGGTGATAGCCGTGCGGTTCGATCATGAAATTAACTTTTACACAGAGGAAAGTAAGCACTATAATCCGCTAACATCTCAAACGGATTGTGGATCTAAGCTGGTTGCTAGCATGATGGGAAATGTTACCGACGTTGGTGCTGATCGGACGGTTCGGCTCCTCGGAAGTATTACCCAAGGAGTTAAAATTATTCGGATAGTAGAACCAATCGAAAAACAGTGGGCTTATTTAACAATCGATGATGGTCCTACTAAATATCGAATGAGGACAACTACTGTTCCATTAAAGAATGTTTCTATATTGGTAGGTGAAGATGTTGGGAAAACCTAGGATGAAGCTTGAAGGATTAGATGATTTAACTGTAGCAATAGAAACAAAGATGAACCTTACTGAAGTACCCCAAATCGTAAAGAAACATGGCGCACAATTGTCTAGTCGTACTCAATCTAATATGCAGGCTGCCTATACTCATGGTTATTCAACTGGACAGACTCATCGATCAATTAAGCCTATCTTTAGTGATGGTGGAATGACTGTTTCAGTTGGCCCGACTACTGATTACTTCCCTTATTTGGAATACGGTACTCGGTTTATGTCGGCCATGCCTACTTTGAAACCAGCTTTTGATGTTCAGTCACAAATGTTTATCAATGAATTGAAAAGGTTGATGCAATGATGAAATCTCCACAACAAGAATTGTATGATTATGTATTTCTAGAATCACTAAACAAAGGGTATGACACTTACGATCATTTACCGATGGCTTCTGAAAACGTGAATTATCCTTTTGTGACGCTTGAAAATATGAACCTAGTACCAATCCCGAATAAAATGAGCATTGGTGCTGAAATAAACCTTACTGTTAACGTATGGGGCAATCAAGATCAACGACTAATGGTTGATACAATCGCTAGTTCGTTGTTAATGATTGCCTCTTTGTCGTTTAAAACGTTAGATTATCGCTATCGTGGACGAATGACTGGTAGTGATTATCAAATTATTCAAGATACTAGTGTCCCAGATACAGTATTAAATCATGCAATTGTTAATTTGAAATTTAGTTTAATTTAGAAAGGATGAAAATAAATGGCAAATAACGATATTCAATATTTACAAGGTATTGATACAGTTGCTTACGTTCGTTTGCTTGAAAATGCGGCAAAAGAACGTGGCCAACTTATCCCTTACCAAACATCACTGGACTTTGATCCACAACGTGATACAGATACTACACAAACTAAACAGGGAGGGGTTCCTACTACTTCTTCATTAGAAACTGATTTAGAAATTGAGTTTGTGCATAACATTAGTAAGGTGTCGGATGATCTAATGACCTCGCTCTTGAAGAATAAGGATATTGAAGTATGGATTGTATACCGGAAGCGGCGCAATCCACAAGGTCAATATTTTGCTTGGTACATGCGTGGGATTGTATCCGAAGATGAAAATGAGAACGATCCGGATGACAACTCAACTCGTGATGTAACTTTCACCATCAAAGGCGAACCCCAACGTGGATGGTTAACACTACCAGATGATGCGGAAGAAGAATTATCTTATGTCTTCCAAGGTATCGGTCAAGTTACAGAACAAGATAAGACTGGTGGTGGTACTGCCTTTACTGCTGAAGATGCTGGTAAAGGTTCAGATACAGCCCCAGCGAGTAAATAATTCAGAAAAGAATGAAGGAGAAGAATAATTATGGAAATTAAATTAAACGATAAGACAGTTCAATTAAACTTTGGTGTGCGTTTTGTTCGTGAACTTGATAAGGTTGCGGGGATGTCAGTTAATGGCCAATCTTTTGGCTTTGGATTAACTAAGTCTTTGCCTGCTTTACAAGCTTATGATCCAGCAGTTTTAAGTGATGTAATTTACTCTGCCGCTTATGGAGTAAAGCCACGGCCAACGCAGAATACAATCGATGACTTCATTGATAATTGTGAAAACTTAGAAAAGGTATTTGACGAAGTTCAAAAGGAAATTAATGACTCAAATGCTGTTAAGGTAGCAGCAAAAAACATGAAGCCCTAGAAGAGCCGCAGACAAGTGAACAGCAGTATCACGAAATACTGCTAAATGGCCTAGCTCTTCTAGGCTTTTCTAATATTGAAGATATTGAACGAATGACTTTAAGAGAGTATCAATTGCGACTTGAAGCATATAAGATTCATCAGGTTAGAGAGCAGGAAAATCTTGCGACTCTTGCTTGGTGGATTCAAAGCGTTCAGGCAACTAAAGGAAGTGCAAAGCATCCTAAACCCGTCTTTAGTGAATTTAAAGACTTTTTTGATTCTCAAAAACTGATTGATCAAATTCGTTCTAGTTTTGAAGCTGATTATAGTCCACGAGCTAGTGCTACTAAAGCGATTGACCGAGCACAAATTTTTAATCGTCGACTGGAAGAATTTAAGAAACTAAAAGCGACTGGAAAAATCGTCCCACTTAAAGAAAGGGGGATGAACAATGGCTGATAGTTATAGTGTTAGAGCGATTTTATCTGCAGTCGATCAATCCTTTAGTTCAACGTTGGCTAGAGCTGGACAGGCTACTCAATCGTTTGGAAACGCTGTAAATTCTAAAATGCAGGGTGTTGGTACTGCGATGAAAGTTGCTGGTGCTGCTACTACTGCGATGGGTACTAAAGCGTTAAAGGGTTTTGGTGATTTCCAACAAACTTTGAACACTACTGCAGTTGTCGCGGGTGGAACTTCAAAAGATATCAAAGGGCTTGCCGATGTGGCAAATCAGATGGGTGAAGACCTTCCGTTGAGTGCTCAAGAAGCAGCCAATGCGATGCTAGAAATGGCGCGAAATGGTGCATCGCTTGATGACATCAAAAAGCAGTTTCCAGCAATCGCAGAAGCTTCAACAGCTGCTGGCTCAGACTTGCAAACTACCGCTGGAGTTGTTCAACAATCAATGAACATCTGGAGTGATAGTTTAAAGTCACCAGAACAAGCTGCAGCTATTTTAGTTCAGACGGCGAATGCTTCTAATGCGTCAATTGAGGATATGCAACAAGCTCTTGCCACTATTGGTTCGACTGCTAAGATGGCTGGCATGGATATGGGTACAACAGCTGAAGCGATTGGGTTATTAACCAATCGTGGTTTCTCGGCTGCACAGGCTTCAGATGATCTTAACCATGCTATTACTCAGATGTTAGCTCCTTCCTCTATTGCCAAGAAGCAAATGGATGCGTTAGGACTTTCCTTTGTTGATAGTTCTGGAAAGATGAAACCATTTCCACAAATTCTTCAAGAAATTGCGGATAAAACTAACGGAATGGGTGATGCTCAAAAAACGGCAGCATTGAAAGCCATGTTTGGTGCAGCAGGTATGAAAGCTATCGTCCCGTTACTAGAAGCTGTAACTAATACAACTGGTGATGCTAAAAATAGTTGGTCTGCGTACGCTGCCGAACAAGACAAAGCAGCAATCTCCACTGCGGCAGCAACAAGTTATTTGAAAAATCAAGCTTCAGAAATGCAAAAGAATATTGGTGCATCGTTAGAACAAGTTGGAGGTGCTTGGGAATCACTTCGCAATACTTCAATGCAATCTGCTCAAAGGATTAATAATCAATATCTTGGTATGATTAAAAATACTTTAGACTGGGCTACTAAATCGCAAAGCAGTACAGCAGGAGTAATTAGAAGCTTCATTGGTTTGTCACCGGTAATTGGTGCTGCTGCAACTGCTATTGGTGGTATTCTTTCCGGCTATGGGAAGATGATTAGCCTTGGTGGTAAGGTAATTGGAACAATTGGTAATATTGGCCGAGTGCTAGTTGTTCTGGGACAGTCTGGCGGAAGTATTACTAAGGTAATTTCGGCGTTGGAGGCTCTTAAATCTCAATCACTAATAGTTAAAACTGCTCTGATGGGTTTTAAGGTTGTTAGTGCGATATTTACAGGTCTATCTACTGTCGTTGGAGCTGTAGGGGCGGCATTTACTACTCTTGCTACGGCTCTCGGTATTAGCGCGGCAGCATTAACGGCAATTATCGCTGTTGTAGCCGCTGTAGTTGCCGCTTTGGTTCTCTTCTTTACTAAAACAAAATTAGGTCAACAAATATGGTCTAACTTTGTAAACTGGTTAAAGCAAGCATGGGCTAGTTTAAAACAACTAGCTTCTACCGTTTGGAATGCAATAGGTCAAGCAGTAACACATCCTGTTGAAACAATTAAAGGATTGTGGAATGGGTTGACTAATTGGTTTAGTCAGTTATGGCAAAATATTGTCACTACTGCTAAGTCATTGTGGAATGGATTTGCACAATTCTTTGCTCCCGTAGTTGAAGCGGTGAAGAATATTTGGAATGGTATTAAAGATTTCTTCGGTCAATTGTGGCAAGGAATAGTTACTACCGCTCAAGGTGTTTGGAATAGCTTTGTTCAGGGAATGACTCCAATTATTGAATCTATTAAGAGCTTATGGAGTGCTCTTAGTGAATTCTTTAGTACGCTATGGCAGGGTATTGTGACGGTTGCTCAAGGTATTTGGAACACACTTGTCACTATCTTTACACCGATTATTGAAACAATTAAGGCCACTTGGCAGGCATTACAACCATTCTTTAGTCAGTTATGGCAAGGAATAGTCACAGTAGCTCAAGCAATTTGGCAAACATTAGTAACCGTAATTCAAACAGTTTGGGACAATATTAAGACTGTGGTTCAGACCGCAATTCAAGTTATCTCACAAATCATCCAAACAACCATGCTGAATGTTCAAACTATCTGGTCAACCGCTTGGGACGTGATTAAGACTGTGGTCCAAGCTGTATGGACAGTTATCTCAACAATTGTTTCTACTGCTATTAATGCAGTGGCCGGAATTATCCGGGCTGTTACTGCAGCAATCAAAGGAGACTGGTCCGGTGCTTGGAACGAAATTAAGGGTGTCGTTTCGACTGTTTGGAACGGTATTAAAACTATAGTTACAACGATCTTTAATGCAGTTAGGTCAGTAATTAATAGCATTCTTAGTGGAATTAAATCGATGTGGAGTTCTTCTTGGAACGGGATTAAGAGTATTTCTTCCTCAGTTTGGAATGGAATTAAATCAGTTGTATCAAGCGGTATGAGTGGAATTCGATCCGTTGTATCAAGCATGATGAGTACTGTTCGTTCTGTATTTAGTTCTGGATGGAATGCAGCTCGTTCTGTAACCTCCAGCGGTATTCATGGTGCTGTTAATGTTGTTCGATCAGCAGCAAGCGGAATGGTTTCTGCAGGTCGCAATTTCGTTATGGGATTTGTAAATGGTATTCGTGGGGCTATTGGCGCTGCTGCTAGTGCAGCTGCAAATATGGCTCGTTCTGCGATGAACGCTGCTAAATCTGCTTTAGGAATCCATTCACCATCCCGTGTTATGCGAGACCAGGTTGGGTACTATGTTGTAGCTGGATTCGCCAAAGGTATGAACGATAACACCAATTTGATTGATAAGGCAGCTAATAATCTTGCTGCTCACGCAATGCCATCTGTTGATATTAGTAGTTCAATTAACGGCGTACTTAGCCACGGCAATATTAGTAATAACATTGGTGGGACAATCGACCACCAACTTAATATAAATCAACAACCGGCCTATATTAACCTTTCACTGGGCGGAACAGAGTATAGGGCATTTGTTGATGATATTAGCCGTGAACAAGGTGCGCAAACTTCATTGAATAAGTATAGATTTTAGGAGGTAATGGTTATGTATGGTTTTACTAACATGGATATTAATCCATCAATTAATAGTCCCACTCGCCCGGTGGAAGCAATTAATTACGGTGGTCACTGGTTAGATGATGAAATTACTGGCTATACCACTTTAGTCGTGAGTGGTCGACATACGTTTTCCCGGAAAATTAATGATGTAGATTTAACTGGCGATGGGAATATGTATTTATCATCAAAACTAGAACGACGAGTTATCGAAGTTAAGTTTTTGATTAAGACAGAATCCATCGCTGAATATAACAGACAGATGGAGCAGCTAAATATCATTTTATCGAAACCACATCAACGGTTATATTTTGCTGATTATCCAGAAGCTGTTTATACCGGAACAGTGACTGAAATTAAAATGGAAAATGATATTTTAAACGATGTTGGGACGATAACAATCGAATGCAGTGACCCGTTTGCTTATAGTAGTGACCAACTCGCTTCGGGAACCGGTAATAGTTTCCAATTTCCAAATGCAGGAATAAATTATGGTCAAACTCCAGAAACGATTATTTTTAATCCTAGTGCTGACATCGGTTCTTTGACTGTTTCAAACGGGGATAAGAAGATTGAGATTAATCAAGGAATTACTGCTAATGCCAAGGTGTTGATTGATTTTAATGCGCTTGATGTTGTTATTAATGAAGTTTCGGCATTAATGAATGTCACTTTGGATAGTAACCTTGGCGATTTCTATATCAAGGACGGTGATACGATTCGTTTTTCGACAAACGGAAAATATAAAATTAGGTATAGGGTGAAGAAATTATGAGAATGTATCTATTAGATAAAAAGCAACGTGTCAGACGTTGGCTCAAGGATAATGATTTCATTGAAGCTGAAATGACGGAAGAAATTAATGCAGCTAATCAGATCAATTTCTCCATGCCCTTAAAAGATTGTATTGCGGATAACATTTACTATGTTGCAATTCCAACACCACACAGTAAGCAAAAATATTTATTGTTTAAGCTTCTTAGTGAACGGGTACAAAACGATCGAATTGAGTACCAAGGGATTGAAGAAGCGTACGATGAATTAAAGCAATACGGCTATATTAAAGATATTCGCCCGAATGACCGAACCGCTGAAGAAATGCTAAAGATGGTTCTTGAACCAACACGTTGGACACTGGGTAATGTTCCGGAGACTAATCACCAGTCAACAAATTTTTACTATATTAGTTATCTTGAAGCTCTACAGAAAATTGTAGGGCTTTTTAATATTGAACTAACTTTTGAGGTCACGATTGATTCCAAGAGCAATAAAATTACTCGTCGTCAGGTTAATGTCTATACAGAACAAGGACAGCGAACGGGTAAACGCTTTGAATATGGCTCTAACTTGCTGACAGTACAACAAGAACAGGATAGCCAGGAATTAATCACGGCACTGGTTGGTCGCGGTAAAGGTGAGTTAGTTTCAGAAGGTCACGATGATACTCCTGATGGCTATGGACGGCGAATTACTTTTGCCGATGTAGTTTGGACTAAAAAGGATGGTCATCCAGTCGACAAGCCAGCAGGTCAGGAGTATTTGGTTGATCCAGAAGCAACAGCACTTTATGGCTTTAGTGATGGTAATCCTCGGATTGGCTTAACTGTTTTTGAAGACATTGAAGATCCAGTTGAGTTAATCAATGCTACTTGGCAGGCCTTGCAATCATTAAAGCGTCCCAAAGTAAGTTTTAAAGCTGATGTTACTGATGTGGGCCAATTAGGTCTTGGCGATACAGTTGCAATTATTCGCCATGACTTAAAAATTGAGTATTTCACACGGGTCTACAAGGTCAAGCATAACTTACTCAATGAAAATGATAACCAGATTGAACTAGGAGATGATTTTAGCAGTCATAGTATTACTAGCTCGCTGATTAAAGTTGATGAAATTGCTAACGAGGCCAGAGAGACTGCTGGTCATGCTGCTATTGCTGCTAATGGGAAAAACAATAATTATTATTCTAGTGTTCAGCCATTAGCACCAGTTGAAGGTGATATTTGGTATAAAGACTTAGGTAATAGTGAAACTGATATGTATCAATATCACAATGG
The DNA here is from genome assembly GCA_947296775.1 of uncultured Mycoplasmatota bacterium. GTDB lineage: Bacteria > Bacillota_I > Bacilli_A > RF39 > UBA660 > Coprosoma. The sequence continues at coordinate 2,907 of CAMYRF010000002.1, read as the reverse complement.
TGGTTGGGTGTTTATTCAATCTACTCGTGATTTACATGTAGTGGAGAACCAAGTCAAGGAAGCTCAGCAAGGCCTCAATCAAGCCAAAGCAGACATCATCAACAACAAGCAAAAAGCCGATACTGACATTGAGAACCTCAATAAATCGATTGAGGACAATAAAAAAGTTGCCGATGAAAGCTTGCAAAAGCTAAACGATTCGGTAACTAATCTGCAAGGCCAGTATGATAACAGTGTTGTTCCTAACTTGAATAAGGTAATGGCTGATGCGTCTGATGCACTGCAAAAGTATATCTCTGCTCAAAATTCAATTGCTGATTTAACTAAGCAGGCACAACAACAAGGCAAAGATATTGCTGATGTGTCTAACACGGTTAAAGGCTTAAACATCAATTACGCCAATTTAGCAGGAGATGTTAATTCCACAAAAGTTGACGTAAAAGGTCTACAGACCACTGTTGGTACTGCTAACGGCGATATTGCCCAGTTAAAGCTTGATGCACAGAATTTACAGACGATGTTGGCTGGTAAAGTTGATAATACTACCTACACGAATTTTGTTAATCTGACTAATCAAGCCTTGAATGCTCGGTTAACTGCTAGTGACTTGAATGGTTACGCCAAAACTGTAGATGTGCAGGCTACGGCTAATGGATTACGATTTGATTTAAATAGCGTTACTGACCGAATGAATAATTTGAAAATTGGAACGAGTAATCTTCTCCACCATTCAGACACATTTGACGGATGGATTAAAGGTTATTCAGTTACTGTTACAGCGGACAAATATCTTGATGGTAGAATTGCTATTCTTGGAGGCGCTGGTGTAGACGGCGGACAACTTACTACTTATTTAGATGGTCCATATAACGATGATCTAGTAACATGGGTAGTTTATGCCAAAGCAGATAATGCTGGAGATAAAATGCATACAGAATTATGGGGAGGTGGAGGTTATACAGATCAAAGCCTCACTACCAAATGGCAAGCTTATAAATTTTCTGGTCATAGAGATATTAATCACCATGACTTTTATTTGTGGGGCTGCGTTGGTAACAAGGGAAATATTTATGTAGCTTTACCCTTTGCTGTTGTTGGTAACACAATTGGAACTTGGGGGCCTAATGCAAGTGATATAAATCATGACTTAAATGAATTATCTGCTCGGGTTAACGTTACTAGCCAACAATTTAGTAGCTACTACACCAAATCAGAGACTGATACTAAAGCTGATGTCGCTAAAAATGATGCTGTTAACGCGATCAAGAGTGACGGTAATTGGCAAGGGCTAAGTAATATTCTTACGAATTCAGGATTCTTACAAACTGCTGATGGTTTTCTTCGAAAGGTGCAACAAACCACTATCCCTATGTTCAATGGTGGTGGAGTGAATTTAGTTCAAGGCACAGCAAAATTTAACTTTCCACTTCAAAGCAATGGTGGAGTACAATCGTTGCAAAAATACGATAATGAAACAAATTATATTCAGCATACTGCTAGTCAACCAAGTTTTATTGGTCCTTGGTTTGGAACATTTACTCCAGAAATAGGAAAAACGTATACAATTTCTGCTGATGTTGCAGGCAACGGATATATTTTAGGAGATTGGTTTCGCTATGAAGGAAACGATTCTAGTACTTTAAATCGGGTTGATTTAACTGATAATTGGCAAAGAATATCAAATACAATTCATGTTAATAAAATTAGTGGAAATTGGGTTATTTATGCAGCCAATTCAACGCTGTTAAAAATTAAGCATGTCAAAATTGAAGAAGGATATGTGGATACTCCTTGGTCGCCATCTCCTTTTGATTTAGCCACTCAAGTTTCGTTTTCCGAACTATCACAATCATTAGATGGGTTGCGTTCAACAGTTGGTAGTAATTATGGAAACTTGCAGTCACAGATTAGCCAGAGTTCATCTACTGTTCGTACTGAACTTATAGATAAAGTCAATGGTGTACAGAATCAATTAACTTCTACAGCTGATAGCTTAAGTCTTAAAATTACAAATTTGAAAATAGGCGCTCGTAATCTTCTTCATAATACGAGTGACCAATATCGAACATTAACTGGCGATGGTTGGATGGGAGTTCACACAAGCTCTGATGAGTATACCTCTGTCGCAAACTATCATAATGGTGATCAGTTTACTTATGCGGCAACTATCAATAACACTTCTGATGTCCCGGTTGAATTACAAGTCTGGCGATGTGATCAAAACAAGAATAGATTATCTAATGGAATGTTGGGAATATCTGCTTACATTTACCCAGGGCAAAAAGATGTCCGTGTGTTTCTTACTGGTTCAATAGACAGTAATACATGGTACTTGCAATCAGCAGTTTATTCGTCGGGTGGTCAAAATGGGCAACATACTATTCAAGTTAAAGATGAACGTTTAGTTGAAGGTGTATATGCAGGAACATGGTCATCAAACCCTAACGATGTTGCTAAAAATATTATTGACTTGAACGCTACTCTTCAAGGTTTACAATCTACTGTTTCAGGTAACTACGGAAATCTTCAATCACAAATTAATCAAACGGCTACAACGCTCAGAGGAGAAGTAACTGATAAAGTTAATGGATTGCATGGTCAAATCACGACCCAAGCCAATAATATTAATTTAATGCTTGGAACAGCAGGTGACTTATCCAACATTTGCCGTAATCCAGATTTTATGGATGGAAGTACTAATGGATGGGAAAACGTTTCGTCTTCAACTGGAAATAGGTCAAGTCCATCAAAATACTATGGTGGGATCAATCATCGTGACGGTTACTATGGAAAATGGTTTCCAGTAGCAGCAGGAGATAAGTATTATTTTTCAACTTACGCTTGGCAAGACCAGTCTTCTAATAGTTTTAATCTTGGATTTGTATATGAAAAGAAAGATGGAACATG
>CAMYRF010000001.1 GCA_947296775.1 uncultured Mycoplasmatota bacterium | reverse complement strand
ACTCTACGGAGCCTATTTGCGCAAAGCCTTCTCATTCTGTGAGAAGGTTTTTGTTATTAATGTTATTGACAAAACAGAAAAATAATTATAGAATGATTATACGATGTAGCGATAGATACTCTACGGAGCCTATTTGCGCAAAGCCTTCTCATTCTGTGAGAAGGTTTTTGTTATTAATGTTATTGACAAAACAGAAAAATAATTATAGAATGATTATACGATGTAGCGATAGATACTCTACGGAGCCTATTTGCGCAAAGCCTTCTCATTCTGTGAGAAGGTTTTTGTTTAATTTAATAAGGAGTATAAAATGAAATCTAAACCATTTAAAACTATAGATGAGCAATTAGAATTACTACAAAATAGAGGAGTACAGTTTACTGATGTTAAAAAAGCTAAGTTATATCTTTTAAATAATAATTACTATAATGTTATTAATTGTTATGGTAAATTTTTTATTGATCATGATGATGAATATATTAAAGGTACAAATTTTGATGAAATTACTAATGTTCATTTTTTTGATAAGGAATTAAAAAGTGCATTATTTAAAGCAATAATTGAAGCTGAAAAGCATTTAAAATCTATTATAGCCTATAGATTTTCTGAAGAATATAAGTTAGATGATTATGCTTATTTGGTTGCGACAAATTACAATTCAGATAATATGTTAAAAGTTACTAGCCTTATATCTAAAATGAGCAATATTATAAATAGGTATAATAAAAAAAACGACAACAATGCTATTAAACATTATCTTATAAATTATGGAAAGGTACCATTTTGGGTGGTTATTAATTATATGTGCTTTGGTGAAGTGGTTAAATTTTATACATATCTAAAGCCGTCTATTCAAAATCGTATAGCAAAAGATTTTAGTGTATTTTTAATAGAAAATTTAGAATTAAAAAAATGCTTATTACAACCTAAACAGTTAATATCTTATTTAAATAATATTGTTGAGTTGAGAAATATTGTTGCCCATAATAATAGAGTTTTAAGTTTCAAGTGCAGGCAAAATACAGTATATAATGATGAATTACATAGTAAGTATGATATTGATAAAAATTCTCCTCGTCAAGATGTGTATAATGTATTTTTGGTTTTACAGTGTTTTCTTTCTAAAAATCAATATGGACAAATATATAACACAATAAGAAAAAGAGCTTGGGTACTAAAAAAAGGGTTAAATACAATTAGTTGTAATGATATATTGTCTTCACTAGGGTTTCCAAATAATTGGTATCTTGTCCAGAAGTTACCTCAATAAATATTTAAATCCTAGTATAAATTTTTTAATATCCTTTTAAATTCTGCAGTATCTGTTTTTTTATCCTTTAAATCTGCTTTACAGTCCTTATCAGTCTACAAAAATATGGCAGAATACTTTATAATTTGTCTATATAATTATATTCAGGAGGGAAGAAAAATGGAGGAGTTAAGGGAAATAAGTAAAAAGCTAAACGAAACTGTAGAGGAGCTAAAAGCTGATAGGGATATTGAAAAGACAGTTGATGAACTGCATGAAATTAGGGATAAATTAAAGAAGATAATAAAAGAAAGCACCCGATAAACTTGGGTGCTTTTGTGATAAAAAAATGTGATAAAATGTACTCTGTAAATAACAAATAAGTAACAAATATCTCAAAAACGTTGGTATACGCTAAAAAAATATTATTGTAGATAATATTTAAAATATACTAAATAACGTATTTTTAAGGTGCTTGGGCGATGAAAAGTGACGAAATGTGCCTAATAAGTAACAAATAAGTAACAAAAAACTATGGGATTTTAATCTTATTAACCTCTTTGCATAACGTTTCAATTACAGTTGTAGTATATGTATCAAATGTTATGTCCCGCATCTTGTGTCCTAAAATTCTTTTTCTAATAAATATATCGATATTGTTCTCTTGGCAGAGAGTAGCAAAAGTATCTCTAGTATCATGCAATGTGTGTTTCATATTTAATTTTTTCATCAATTCAGAAAAATGGCGTCTTCTAAAATTGTCATAGCTGTAATTTATTATCGTTTCTTTTTTGCTTGCATCCATCAGTTCTATAATAAAAGGTTTTATAAAATCATGGATAGGGACAATACGATTTTTACCAGCTGTTGTTTTAATTCCTGTAACAAAATAAGAAATCTCACTTATGGTAATATTTTCTTTTGGCAGATTAAGAAGTTCATTTGCTCGAACGCCTGTAAAAATATAAATTAAAACTATTTTAGCATCGAGCGAGCCATCATTAATCAATGTTTTTATTTCTTTACTTGTAAAAGCATAGTGTAATGTACTTTCTTTGTATTCACCTAATCTGATATATTCAACGTAGTTATCATCACGGTTTATATATTTATGAATTACTGCATATTTAAAAATTTTAGCACATAAAATTTTCATTAATGATTTCATGCCATGACCCGTGCTGTCGTTGTCAAAAAGATCCTGAAGCATTGCTAGGCTTATATTGTTTATTTTTATGTTATAGATCGACTTAAAATGTTTTACTGCGTTAATGTATCCTTTTGTTGTATTAGTGGCTAATTTACATAAATCTTCTTCGTATACCAGGTCATAAATTTCCTTAAAAGTTGGTATGCTTTTATTCCTCTGCTCTACTAATTTATTAAATGTTGCAGGGGCTAGAGACATAGCCTCTTGATCACTGATCATTTTTCTTTTATTTAATCGGTATAAAGTTAAAGCATCATCAGCTTCTTCCCAAGTTTCATATGTTCCAATAGATTTTTGTATCTGTCTGCCTGTAATCTGGTCTCTACCAGCAGTTATTTTTGCACAGTAAGGCTTTCTTCGCTTCCCTGATAATTTTACTACTGTTCCCGCTTTGTTTGGTCTGCGCTTAAAAGTCTGCTTTCTAGCCATAATAAAATCACGTCCTTTCTTTAATTGCTGTCAAGCGAATTTGAAAATGTCCCAAAAATTGTTAAACATTAGCACCAGAATTTAGGTGCTTTTTTTTGCGATTGTTTGTTAAAATCTTAAATTTACAATTTGTTATTTTTTTACTATTAGAATACAACTATGTAATGTGTTGTGCTTGTTTTCATATTAACATAAAATGCAAATAAACAAAATAAAAATAAAGGAGGTGATAGAAAAGGATTATTAAAGTGTGCGAGAGCACATAATAATCTTATAGGAGGAAATTTATGATAGTAATAATCGATGATGATTATGATTTTGCAGAAATTTTAAAAAAAGAATTAGAAAAATATTATATTGAAAAAGAAATAAAGATATTAACAAATTTTGACACTGTTTTTTTAGCAAATAATAGCATTAAAACTCTTTTTTTAGATATCGAACTTGGGAGTGAAAATGGTATTGATCTTGCAGTTGAATACTATCGTTATAATCAGCGTGGTAATGCTCCTGATATTATTTTTGTATCTTCACATGAGAATTATGTGCATTATTCTTTTGTAGCAATGCCCTTGTATTTTATAAGAAAAGAAAAACTGGTAACGGATTTAAAAGAATGTATGAATATAATAAATTACAAGAACAGAAGGAAAAATGCTAAAATTGAAGTCAATGATGATACAATTAAGGTATCACAGATTATATTCGTTGAATCTAAGTCTAATTATGTTTATTACACTTTAGATAACAACAGAAAAATAAAGCAAAGAGCAAAAATATCTGCAATAGAAAAAACATTAAAGGAATATGATTTTATAAGATGCCATGTGTCGTATGTTATTAATGTTGCGTATATAACTGCTATTAACAAAGACTATGTTATACTGAATGATAATGTAAAAATTTCTGTTAGTCCAGCACGATACAGAGATGTTTTAGAGGCTTACAAACAGTATAGATGGCGAAAATCATAGAAATTGTAAAAAAGTACCCCAGAAAAATCAAAAGTATCCCACATATATTTAAATTTTATATTTATACTGCTAGAATAAATATAAGGACAAATATACTAAGAGGGGAAGGAATTATGAATGAGAAAAAAGCATATTTAAGAAAGATTTTTATGATGTTAAAGGTAATGACGCTTAATGATATTAAAAGGATGTATTGTTATGTGATTAAGTATTATAATAGTCATTATGACTAAAAGACGAGATTAAGTTTTCTCGTCTTTTTTTTGTTCAATTTTTTTTGCAAATGTTTGTAAAAAATTCTTAATAACTTTTCGATCTTCATCATTTGTTTCAATATACGTTTGAACCAAAAGACGATCAATTTCATCTAACTTGTAATCTTCGACAATCATATCAATTGCTACATCTGGAAATTCAAGAAACATTTCACCAGTGCCTTCGGTTAACCAAAAATAGTCAACATTATAAATAGAACAAATTAATTTAATATTTTTTTGTGTTAAAGGACTATCGCCACTTTCTACTCTAGAAATAGTAGTTTTACTTAATCCGATTTTTTCTCCAAATTTTTCCATACTTAGACCAAGTGTTTTTCTAAGTAATTTTATTCTATTTTCTATTGTATTCATTTTTCTCTCCTTTCTTAAATAAAGTATATAACTAAAAGTTTGAAAATGCAACAACTTTATATTGACAAAGGTTTAAAACGCAACTATAATGTGGTTATAAAGTTTGAAAACACAACAAAAATTTAATTTTTGAAACCTATATATCAGTTTTATCTCTTCCCCCAATCTGATATATAGGTTTGAGGGATTAACTCAAGAAAGGAAGTGAATTGTATGGGACCAGAAAAATTTTTAGATACTCAACAAGATATTATTGAGGTGGTAACTATGCTTGTTGAAATTAAAGAAAGAGACCCTCAAGCTTCAGATCGCTTAACCTGGCTTATAAGAGGTTTGCATATGTCTACGAACCAGGTTGAAAAAGAAAATAATCCGAAAGATTATAATTTTAAAAATGGTGATCTTAAAAAAGTGATTTCTTAAAAAGAATGAAAGGAGTACATTACATGAATGAGTTAAAAATTTTCAAAAATGAAGAATTTGGAGAAGTTAGAAGTTTGAGCGTTGACAGTGACCCATGGTTTGTCGGAAAGGATGTAGCAAGAGCGTTGGGATATGGTGAAGGCAAGTCGTTGAATAATGCGATAGCTAGACATGTTGACGAAGAAGATAAAGGGGTCACTGAAATGGTGACACCAGGAGGAAAACAAAATGTAATCATTATTAATGAAAGTGGATTGTATAGTCTAGTGTTATCAAGCAAATTACCAACGGCTAAAAAATTTAAAAGATGGGTTACCTCAGAAGTATTACCAACATTGAGGAGAACTGGTACATATTCTATTCAGCATGATCCAATGCAAGCATTAAGGCTAATGTTTGAAGCAACAGAACAAATTGAAGCTCGTGTAACTCAATTAGAATCGGTACAAACGATTTCTCAAAATGAATATTCAGAGATTGGTACTAGAATACAAAAACGTATTAACAATGTTATCAAAGACGAAGGATTAATTGTGCGTGGTAATCAGCGCAGAAAATTATTTAATGAATTTAATCATGAAGTATTACTTGTCGGTGGTGTAAAACATAGGAATCAAATTTTAAAGAAAGATTATTACAAAATTTTAGATTTTATCAATGATTGGCAACCATCAAGAGCGACTATTATTGGTGTCTTAGGGTATGAACAACAAGATTTTAAATTTTAAGAAAGGAATAAAAAATATGAAACGAAACTGGACACCGCTGATTGTTTCATTAACAAGCCTGGTAATATCAATTATTGCTTTATTAGTGCGATTATTGAGATAACTAATGCAATACAAGAAATTATTATAGGAAATTTCCTTTCTATAAAATTATTTTTACGATTTTTTAAAAATCGTTTGTAATTTGCAGTAGTACAAACAGTATTATCAAAAATATTTTGACCCCTATAGTCTATTTTACCGCTATAGTCACGTTCTATAAAACCATAACTTAAAAACAATCTATATTTATCAAATGAGATATCGTTGATATTAAAATGTGGATTTTTATGGATTTTCTTAAGAAGTTGTAATTCTTCTTTCATGAGAATCACATCATCAAATTGATTTTTCATAGTCGATCCTGCTTTCTTGTTACTTTATCTCATTATAACACAAAAGAAAGGAAATTATTTTATGAATCAATTACAGATTATCGAGTACGAAAATCAAAGGGTGTTATTAACAAGTCAGTTAGCTGAAAGCTATGGTACAACAACAGATGTTGTAACTAAAAATTTTAATAGAAACAAAGAAAGATACCAAGAAGGAAAGCATTATTTTACTTTGGAAGGTGTAGAAAAGAAAGAATTTATAGACCAAGGACAATTTGACCGAGGTTTAAAAAATGCTAAAACAATTTATTTATGGACAGAACGTGGAGCGTTCTTACATGCTAAGTCTTTAAACACTGATAAAGCATGGGAGGTATATGATAGTTTGGTCGAACACTATTTTAAATCAAGAGAAGCTAAACCGAGTGCTTTACCAAGTAATTACAAAGAAGCGCTTCTTCAATTGTTAGCTCGAATTGAAGAAAATGAGAAATTAGAACTTTCAAATAAAATAAAAGATCAACAGATAGCTGAGTTAAAACCAAAAGCAGATTACTGTGATCTGATTTTAAAAAATAAAGGTTTAGTAACTATCTCTCAAATTGCTAAGGATTATGGTAAAAGTGGGAAAGCACTTAATAATATACTACATAATTTAGGTATTCAATACAAACAGTCAGGACAGTGGCTTTTATATAGTAAATATCAAAACAAAGGTTATACACAGTCTGAAACTATTGATATTACTCGAAGTAATGGTATGCCTGATGTAAAAATGAATACTAAATGGACACAAAAAGGGCGGTTATTTCTGTATGAGTTATTAAAAGCAAATGATATTTTGCCTATGATTGAACAAAATTTATCACTAAATTAGGAGGTGAGAAAGATGGAGACAATAAGTGTTGAGGAATGTGCTAGACGTTTAAAAAAGGATCCAGCCTGGGTAAGAAATGCGGTGGAGCAGGGTGTATTTCCTGGAAGCTGTACCAAGAATAAAAACGGTCATAGATCTATTGTAATCCCTAGAACAGCGTTTGAGGATTACATGACTAAATGGAATCCAAGCCCATCAATAGAACTTGTTCAGGCTTTAGCAGAAATTATTATAAAACAAAAAGGCACTGCGCCAACAGTACCTAACAAATAAAAACCATCTTCATTATAGAGGATAAACGGAGGGAATGCAAATATTGAAGAAGTTTAAAGTATTAATAATTAGTATTTTGTTATTTTTGTTGTCGATTGGCTATGTTTACGGACAGTCATTACAGTATGAAAATTTAAAATTAAATAATGAAGTAACCAGATTGGAGAATGTAATCAATGACCTAAAAGCTAAAAATGAATTACTTGCAGAAGAATACCAGAATTCATTACCAAAATGAAGATCGTTAGGAATTTATAAAATAACTAACTACTGCAGTTGTTATGAGTGTAACGGTAAATGGACGGGATATTTAACACGTTTAGGTACAGATTATGTAGAAGGCAGAACCATAGGGGTGGATACTGATTATATCCCTCTGGGTTCTAAAATTATGATTGACAACCATGTTTACATAGCTGAGGATACTGGCTCATTTAAGGGACAGATAATAGATATATATGTAACTGACCACAGTAAATTTGATAGAAAATACAAAGAAATATTTATACTGGAGGAATAAAATGAAATTAAAAGAAAAATTATTTCAATTAGAACGGCAGTTGTTTGAACTTGAAATGAAAGATCACTGGGATAGTGCTGATTTTGATTTGGCAAGTGAATTAAAAGAAGAAATTAAGAATGTAAGGGAGAAGATTAAGAAATGGGATTAGCAGTACTTGTACTAGGCAGTTCAGGGAGTGGAAAATCCACTTCGTTAAGAAACTTTGAAAAAGAGGATGTACTTATTCTAAACGTTGCTGGAAAAGCACTGCCTTTTAGAAAAAAACTTAATAATTTAGATTTAAGGCAATGTAACGGAAGCGAAAGATATTCAGTTATAAAACAAAAATTATCTAAATATCAAAAAAAATGTAAAACATTTGTAATTGATGATAGTCAGTATTTAATGGCTTTTCAAATGTTCGACAAAGCTAAAGAGGTTGGCTATGGGAAATTCACTGATATTGCAGTTGAATTTAAGGGTTTGTTGGATTTTATCGCTGACTTAGATAAAGACGTAATTGTTTATTTGTTGCATCACACTGATACCACAGATAATGGACATGTAAAGGCTAAAACATCAGGGAAAATGATTGATAGTCAACTCACATTAGAGGGATTGTTTACGATAGTCATAATGGCTAAAAATAATGATGGTGTATATAAATTTGTAACCAAAAGTGATGGGTTAAATCCAGTCAAGACACCAATCGGTCTTTTCGAAGATATTGAAATTGATAATGATCTAAAGTTTGTTGATAGTGAAATTAGGAAGTATTACGAAATTGGGTAGAAAAAGACTTAATCTTTTAAATGAAAAATTCGAAAGACTAACCGTCATTGAAGATTGTGGTAATAAAAAAGGTTTTTCAATGTGGAAATGCAAATGTTCATGTGGAAACATTATAACAACTAAAGGGGTTTACCTGAAAAATGGGCACACAAAAAGTTGCGGATGCATTAATAGTGAAAGAATTGTAAAAAGAAACAAAGAGTTAATGATTGATGATATCCCTAGAGTTAAAAATAGGATTTATAGAATTTATTGGGGTATGAAAGAACGATGCTATAACATCAAAAATCATAATTACAAATATTATGGTAAGCGGGGCATTTATATATGTGACGAATGGTTAAATGATTTTAAAGCGTTTGAACAATGGTCGATAGAAAATGGTTATAGTGATGAATTGAGCATTGATAGAATCAATAATGATGGTTGCTATTCGCCGGAAAATTGCAGATGGGCAACAACGTCGATGCAAAATGCTAATAAAAGACATAAATTGGATTAAGAATAGGAGACAGAAAATAATGAAACTATACGAAATTAATCAAGAGATTAATTCACTTGTAGATGAAGAAACTGGCGAGATTACCGATATTGCAAGATTTCAAGAGTTGCAGTTAGCTGAAAATGATAAGTTAGAAGCTATTGCGGTAGTGTTAAAAAACAATGACGTTGATGTTAATGCATTAAAAGAAGAAGCTAAGGTTTTATTGGATAGAGCTAAAGCGATTGAAAATAGAAATGAAAATACAAAAGCGTTCTTAGCAAAATATATGCTTGAACACGGTATTAAGAAAATCGAAACACCTAAATGTGTATTGCGGTTTACTAAATCATCATCAGTTGTCATTGATAATGAAACTGAGTTTGTCAATAAGTACAAAGATACTGATTTAGTCAAAGAAGAAATTAAATTTAAAATTGACAAAAAAGCAACTAAGAATTTTTTAAAAAACAATATGACATTATATGCCCATGTTGAAGAAAAACAAAATTTACAAATCAAGTAAGGAGATAAAAAAATATGAAACAAATCAATAACTGGAATGAAATTAAAGAAGCTGGAGAATTTGAGAGTTTGCCAGCTGGGGGATATGTAGCGGTAATAAAAAACGTAGAGGATGACCCGCAAAAAGAATGCCTTAAAATCAGTTTTGATATTGCTGAGGGGCAATATAAGGATTACTACTTGGAGTTATATAAATCAATGAATTTTTGGGGCGGTTCGTTCTATAGATCGTATAAGGAAACTGCACAGTCATTTTTTAAAGGGTTTATCACTGCGGTTGAGGAATCAAATTCATCATTTAAATGGAACTGGGATGAACAAAAATTAAAAGGACAACGTATTGGTATTGTACTTCGTGAAGAAGAATATATACCACAACAAGGTCCTAATGCTGGTAAAGTAAGAACAAGACTTATCGTCGATGAAGTAAGAAGTGCAGATAAAATTAGAAAAGGCGATTATAAAGTTAAAGAAAAGAAACTGTTAAAAAATCAGTTACCAGCAAATAACAATCCATTTAATGATAGTAATAGCGGAAGTTTTGACATCCCAGAAGATGATATCCAATTCTAAACATGATTCAGCTTAGAGATTATCAGGAAGCAGTATATCAGGATACTATAAAGGCCATTAATAATGGTAGTCGAGGTATCCTGATACAGTTGCCTTGTCGTTCAGGGAAATCATATGTAATGGCTAAGTTCATTGAAACTTGCAAGGGTAATAGTTTAATCCTGGCGCACAGAAACGAGCTTCTTAACCAGCATAATGAGCTTATAGAGGGTCTGGGATTATTAAATAAATGTCGTTTAGCTTCAGTTTTTACCGAAGTTAATCGTTTAGGGGAACATAAAAATCCTCTAGTAATTTTGATAGATGAATGTCATTTAAGTGAAGCAAATAGTTATAAAAAAATAGCCGAATATTATGGATGTATAATCATCGGGTTTAGCGCAACACCAACCCGTTTAAATGGAGATAGACTTAGTTTGTATGATACTTTAATTAATGGTGTATCGGTTAAATATTTAATTAATCAGGGTGCTATAGCAGATTTTGATTATTACGCACCTGACATAGCGTTAGATTTAAGCGAGATTGATACATTGGCTGGTGATTACAACGGTAAGCAACTTAATGATTTAATGTTTAATAGTGCGATTTATGGCGATGTAATCGAAAGTTATAAACGACTAGGTGATAGTAGACAAGCGATTGCCTACTGTGCTGGTGTTAAACATTCTCAAAAGGTATGTGAAGAATTTATTAACGCTGGTATATCAGCAGTACATATCGACGGATCAATGAATAAAACTGAACGTAAAAAAATAATGGATTTATATCGTTCAGGTTATTATACAGTATTATGTAATGCAAATATTATAAGCGAGGGTATTACACTGCCAAATGCTAGTGTAGGTTTATTGTTAAGACCTACACAGTCATTAGCGTTATATATCCAACAAGCCATGAGGGTTTTAACTCCTGATGGTAATGGTAAAAAGGCAGTAATAATAGACTGTGTTGGCAATTACCAGCGCCATGGGTTACCTGATGAAGATAGAGAATGGTCGCTAAGCGGGGTAGTTAAAAAATATAAAACAAATAATGAAGATGGTAGTTTTACAATCAGGAACTGTCCTAACTGCTTCAGAATATTTAAAACTGCAAACAAATGTCCTTACTGCGGACACGAATTTGTAGTAAAGGGCAGAGAATTACAGTGTATGGAGGAAGTTCGCTTAAGAAAGATAAGCGAACAAGAAAAAATAGCCATGGCTGAACATAAGAAAAAGCAAAGAATGGAAGTCGGAATGGCTAAGACTAAGGAAGATTTAATTAGAATTGCGAAAGAGCGTAACTATAATCCTAAGTGGATATTCGTTACTGCTAAAAGAAAAGGAATAAAACTATGAAAGACAAATTAAATATTGGGTGGAATCCTGATGAATAATATATGCAAGTGTTGTAAACATAACATAAAAAATAAATGTAAACTTAGTGGGCTGGAAATTCAGCTCACTAAGAAGCATTGTAGTAAGTTTGAGAAAAGATATGAACAAGAAAGTTTGTTTGAAGCAGTTGGTGGGAATAGTGACCCATACAATAAGAGGTACTAATATGAAAAAAGAAGTATTTATTGCTGAATTTGTTAAAAAATACGGCAGTTTACCTCCTGAAAGAATATTAAAAGAAAATAATATAAACACTAGGATGATAAAACTGTTACATGGTAATTTAGGTAATTATTATATAAATCTAGGTTATAAAAATCTAAGAATTAGAAAAAACAAGATATATGATTTATACAATTGCAGAGATCGAATTATTGATACTGGAAATATTAAGTATATTCGTGATAATTACTTTCCAAAATTAACAACAAAACATCTACAATTATGTGCCAGGACCAAACATAAAATAACAAAAGAATTTTTATTAGTAGAGGTGATTGAAAATACAGATATGGAGATATTTAAGCATGAAAATAAATAAAAAGACTTATTATAACATGGTAGATGAAATATATGATCTGATAATTGATAAGTCTGCTGATTTTGTTATATATGTTTCTCCTTGTATGTATGCATATATGACATTAAACAACTCATATAGAGAGGTAAAGAAAAACTATGTACCTACAATTTTAGGGCATCCAGTAAAAATTAAAACTGAGTTAAAAGGTAAAGAATATGAGGTGATTAGAAAATGAAATGCAAATACTGCGGTAATGAAATGAAATTGGATGATGTGGATTTTAATTTTAAAGGTAATAAAGATAATTATTGGCTTTGCGAACAATGTGGTTCTAGCGCTATTGAAAAAATAAGATGTGGCAAAAGTGTTAGTGTGAATTTTGAAAAAGGTGATGAAGATGCTTAGAGATTATGAAATAGCTTTGTTAGAAGAAATGTTGAAAGAAGAAAAAATATCAAATGTTAAAGATTTTCTTGAAGAATATAAAAAGCTAAAAAAAATATTAACTAAAGATGAAGAATTAAGTGCTGAAGAAATGTTTGAGGAATTAGAGTATGAACAATCATTTTTTCTCGATATGTTAATGTATAAAAATTTTAAGACAGGTAGAACAATTCTATTTATGGAAAACGATGCAAAAGGGCATGAATTTAAAGGTGTAAATATATCCAGTACAGATAAAGGCTTTGCAATGAACATTGAACTATTGACTGCTATTGATAAACAATTAAAAGAACTGGGGTGGATTTGATGGAAAATAATGTTGCTGATGAAGTGTTAGAAAAATTATGTAAAAATGGTGTGATTGTTTATGACAAGTTACCGAAAGATTGGAAAATAATAAAAGGGGCAACAACTAATCCAAAAGGGTATAAATGGATTAATAATGGAAAATCACGTTTTAGCAAAAATTATAAACAAGGATTGTTAGAGGTAAAAGAAGATGCCAAGTAAAGAAGAATGTAAAAGAACAAGTGAAAAGGAATTGCAAAATATACATTTAAATAAACCTTTTTTTATCTCAGAGAGGTAACCCATGAATCCTGAAACAAAACTACAAAATGAAATCATGGTTAAAATGAGTGAGTTAGGATGCATACCAATGCGTAGAAATGTTGGGTTATTTTATACTCAAAACATGATACCTATTCACATTGGAACAGAAGGAGAACCTGATATAGAAATCATCTGTCCTAATGGAAAAGTGCTATGGTATGAAATAAAAACTAAAAAAGGTGTAACTCGTGACAAACAAGACAGATTCCACAACGAATTACGCAAGTTAGGACATCTTGTGTTTGTCGTTAGATCAGTAGAGCAAGCAGAGCAGATTTATAATACATATGTCGGGCAGACCACTTAAGTTCACTGAAAAAAAATGTCCAATATGTGGGAGATTGTTTGTAATACCTTATGTAAAAGAATGGGTTTACAAAAAAGATGGATTAATATTCTGTAGATACAACTGCTATAGTAAGTATTTAAGGAGGTAATAGAAAATGAATAAATTTAAAGAACAGTTTGAACATATACGTAAACAACAATATGATTTAGATAAACACATTTTAAATGGTGTTGAATATCCAGCTGATAAAATACGTATTGCCCTTTTCGTTGAACTGGGAGAGCTGATGAATGAACTTCCAACCTATTTTAAGTACTGGAAGAAAACATCTGCAGACAACAAAGAAAAGGCTTTAGAAGAATATGTAGACTGTCTGCATTTCGCAGTAAGTTTGCTTAATTATAATGATGCTAAGATTGATTTTACATATAATGACTGTATATCTGATAACGAACCTTATATACGTAATAAAATATTCAATGAATTATCTAATGTTATATCGTTTTCTGGACACTGTATGTCAATCGAATATTTATTTAAATTAGGACACCGTTTTGGATTTACATGGGACGAAATATATCATACATATTTAGATAAAAATAAAATCAATCATGAGAGACAAGATAGAGGATATTAAGGTGGGGAATTTTTTATTTATATTCATTCTTAATTTATTAATTTATTTTGCCTTAACAGCTTGGATTATATGGGGGATATGTATTTGCTTTGGATTAACATTTAATATTTTTTGGTCTTTAGGTATGTTTTTGGTTATTATTGGTATTAAAATGCTATTTTCATAAGGAGGTATATTAACATGAATGCATTATTTTTATTAGCGGGAATTGTTGCCTTAATAATTATATGTGACACAATAGAAAAAATTTCCATTTATAGAACATATAAAACTTTAACCCCTGAACAGTTAAAGGCGCTTTCACGTAATGAATGATTTTAAATTAACCCTTGAGGCTATCAAAAACGCAACATCATGCGTTGCGATAGCTTCATCATTAGGACTTCCTATACAAAAATCAGGGGATAGGTGTCCAAGTTTTATCCACTCAGGGTCGAATCCTAATTCAGTTATCGTTAATGACGATTACTGGTATAGTTTTTCAGACGCTCAGGGCGGGGATGTCATTGATCTATTGGCATTGCACTCATATGACGGGGACAGAGGTCAGGCAATCAAACATCTTAGCGAATTTACTGGCATACCACTTCCAAACAGTGAATATTCACAGAAATGGCATGAATATACGCAGAATTTATGCAATAAAATCGAGCTGTGGCATAGGAATTTAACCGATGAACACCGAAAATATTTACATAATCGTAATATAAACGATGAAACTATAAACAAATTAAAAATAGGGTTCAAATTTGAAGAAAACCGTATAATCATACCGATGTGGAAGAATGGCTATGTATGTTACTACTGCGGTCGAACGTTAGGGGAAGTAACTAAAACTAATCCTAAATATAAAAAACCGTATTTAGATGAATTCAACGATAATTCATTATTTGGATTGGATACTCTCAGTAGAGACAAATCATTATTAGTTGTAGCTGAGGGAGCTTTTGATTATTTATCGTTCTATCAGGAAGGATACGCAACAATAGCTAATGCTGGTGGTACATATTCGAAGAAGCAGACTAAAGAAATGCTTAATATCGCTAAAAACTTTGACTGTGTTCTGCTGACATTCGACAACGACACATCAGGTAAAGGATTTACATTAAAAATGGCTAAACAGTTATTTACACGTCATATACCGTTTAAAATATGCAATCTCCCATCAAAATACAAGGACATATCAGATTATTACTGCGACGGAGGTAATTTATCGCATTTAGTCGAAAATGCCAGCGAAGGTATCAAGAAAATGTGCCAGCTATTCAAAAATGAGGAAGATTTTGAAAATTTTATAGTAAATAACCGCAGATTTATTAAAAACACAGATATTATTGCGGTATTTGATACCATTATCAGAGAAAATATATTTCCTAACGCAACAAAGGAATGGCTTAAAGAAGTAAAAAAATCTGCATTAAAACCATTAAGCGATGATGAAGTGGCTGATGTTGTATTAAAAAAATACAAATTCATTAACAATCCATCTTTAGGTATCATGGAATATAATGGACATTACTGGAAAAAAATAAAAGATGAAACAGTTAAACGTTATATTCGTAAAGAAATGCCGAGAGTTGCAACAAATTCACGTTTAAATTCAGTGTTAGGCATCATTAAAGCTGAAACTTCTACAGAACAAATTCCTAATGAAAAACCGCTTATTAATTTCATTAATGGTACTTTTGAAATAGAAACGGGTATATTACGTGAACATCGTGAGAATGATTTTCTATCCTATGAACTGTCGTATCCGTATAAACCAGAAGTTCATTCTAAAGACTGGGATAGTTTTATCGATTCTTTATTCGATGATTCAAAAAAAACACAACTGCTTCAGGAATATTCAGGATATGTGTTATTTCCAAAAAACACTATGCAGAAAGCACTTTATTTAGTAGGAAGCGGAGCTAATGGCAAATCAGTGTATCTAAACATACTCCAAAAAGTGTTTGGTGATGAAAATATATCAAACATCCCACTAACATCGTTTAATCAGGATTTCCAGTTGATAAATATGCTTGGTAAATTAATTAATATATCGGCGGACACTAAATCTTCGACCGAAAACAACGATGCAATTTTCAAACTGATTGTTGCTGGTGATAAGGTAAGTGCCTGCTTCAAAGGCAAGGATTACATAACCTTTGAGCCACGTTGCAAAACATTCTTTGCTTGTAACGAACTGCCAAAATCACGTGATTTAACTGACGGATTTTCACGCAGAATGTGTATTCTTAACTTTCCATACTCATTCAAGGAAAATCCTACCAAGAAAAATGAAAAATTAATGGATAAAACAATCGAAGAAAGACTATCAACACTTGAAAACTTATCAGGTATTTTTAACTGGGTGTATGAAGGATATAAAATAATTAAAAATACAAAACGTTTTACTGAACCTGATGATCAATTAGAACAACTTGAAGCATACAAAGAAACACAAAATCCTATACTTGTTTTCGTTAAGGGATTCGACTGGACTCTCGAATCCCGAAGTATGGATAATGATTATAACACTATTTACAATGAAGTTTCGATAATGACAAACGGGGAATTATATAGAAAATATTGCCGATGGTATGAAGAAAACGGTTATCCATTTAAACCGCAACCAATAAATGCATTTAAAAGAACATTTAATTCTTTAGCCGAAAAATATCGTCCTGATATCCAAAACAAGAAGATTAAAAACGATAAATGTATAGTGCGGATACAACCTAAATAATCATTTTATCCGTATTCTTGAACCGTACTTTTTATACATAAAATCATATTTTTATTGAATTTATGATACAGTGGTTAATTAGGTACGGTTAAAATACGGTTCAGGTACAGTTAAAAACAATATATCCGTACCTTCTCAAAACCCTTGATTTTACTTACTTTTTTATATATTTTTTATTATTTAGTACGGATAGTACGGTTTAAAATAAAAATAAATAAAATAAAAAATAATAAAATAATAAAATATAAATATATATAAAAGACCGAAAAATATCCGTACCAATCGTACTGTCGTACTTAAGGAGGAAAAAATATGTTTTACAGTTTAGTTGGAAAAAAAATAGTAGATATTAATTTCATTGCATTTGTAGAACAAGCATCTTTTGATAGATATATTGTTCACATGAAAAATGGACAAACTTTTGTAGCTGATAGTGATGAATTTCGCGATTTATTAGAAGTGTCCGATATTTATAAAAGAAATTTCTTTATGAAGGAGCTGAATAAATAATGAATAAGTTTATAGAATTTGACGGGATTTGCATTAATACGAATGAAATCTTATATTTTAATATTTCAGAAATTTACTTAACAAATAATACCAGAATACCTATTTGTTATGAGATTTACGATAAATTATTAAATTTATTAGGATGTGATGACAGTGACTAAAAAACTGCCACCTGAACAATTAAAGCGTAAACCAAGAACTAAAGAAGCATTATTAGTCAGAGCTGAAAAATTTAATATTGATATCCCTGACAAATTATATACACTTAACGATATTGCCAGAACCAAGACTAAAATAAACAGTGTTACTGAACCAGTTAATTCTAAAGAAACTAGGGGGGGTAAACGTTCAAATACCCCAAGTTTATCGTCAATAAGTGATCCTATAAATGCCAAACTGTTAGAACATGCTTTTAAATACTGGAATGTTCCAACAGCTAAGACTGATGAAGAAATAGCTCAGCGGGTAGAATTCTATTTCAATGACTGTTATAAAAATCAATTGAAACCTACTATTGAGGGATGTGCTTTAGCTATAGGAGTTACTACTCAGACTTTTCATAAATGGAGTGAAAATGAGGTAAAATTGGAATTAGACCGCTATGATATAGCAAAAAGAATTAGACAACTTTTAGCTGATTTTGACGCTAATTTGCTGGTAAATGGTAAACTGAACCCAGTTGCATATATTTTTAGAGCTAAGAACTACTACGGGATGAAAGATCAGACAGAAAGTGTTGTAAAACATGAAAATAATTTAGGTGAAACTAAATCAGCTGATGAACTGTTAAAGGTTATAGATGCAGATGTTGTAGAAACGGAGTAATCTCCGTTTTTTTGTGACTAAAATTTGACGAAAATCGCATTAATAGGGATTTTGAGCTTAGTAATTAATTAGTGCATTTGGAAAATGGTTGCTAATTTCATATTTTTGGTAAAAAAATATTCATTTTTAGCTATTGTGAGGGCTGTTTTAGTATTAGGGGTGTAGTTGCTGGTGAAAATATTAAACGTTGTGTGTAGTGGCTGGAAATGACGTATAAAATCTATATAGCTGAAATGGCGGTTTGTTTAACGTATAAGCGTTGTTTGCGGTAAATTATAGGGTAAATAAAAACGTCGCTTATACGACGTAATATATAAAAAAAGATAGCCGTTAAGCTATCTTCTTTTAGAACATACCCCAAATACTTTAATAAATGTAATTGGAGCTAGAAAAAATATATTAAATATAAGATTAAACATTACTTTTATTAACCAAAACATAAAGCCACCTCCTTTCCGTTCCAAACGTGCATTATAGCGTTATAAATAAAATTCCATTCGATACACTTTAATAATCCTAAATCTAGTAGTAAACAGATTTGATTATAAATTTTATCTCTTAGATGATGGACTTTCCAAATATCTCCATTCTGTTTAGCCTTTAATAGTTCTTCAAAATTTTTATCAATGATTTTAAATGCTTTTATTCTTAATTCTTCCATTTTTTTCTCCTTTATGCTATATTATATATAGGGTGCGCTAACACCCTATATATTTAGAACGTTATATTATAACGCTCTTTGGTTAAGGTTATAAACTTGTGTAAATAACGACTTGGTTTATAGCCTTTTTGTTTGCACCAGATAAAATATATTTGTCTTAGTGCAAAGTTTCTTTTATCACTCAATCGCATCATATCACCCCCTTTATATATTTAAGTGTTTGTGATATACTATCTATGTAAGGGCTATATAAGCCCCTACATATTAGCGTTTGAAGTAGGCTATTAGGTTACTACCATGTTGTGGTTTAAGTCCTAGAGTGTTGCACCACTCTTTATATAGCTCTACTTTTTTTTTTTATTGTCATTGTTTATCACCTCCTTTACTAAATACTTGTGAATAAGTAATTTACTTACCACACTATTATTATACTTGTAAACGAGTGATAAAACAATACTTATTACTTATTTATGAGTATAATTTAATTGTGCATAAAATACCGCCTTTATGCACCCCTAGGGGTGTTTTTTTGTGTTATATTAGTATATCTAAGGTCCTTTTCCACCCGCAAAATTAAAAAGGTCATTGACATTTAACGTATATATAAGTAAAATGTATTTGAGGTGATATAAATGAAAATAAAACAAGCAGTAAAAAAGATTCTAAAACAAGAAAACCTAACTCAGGTAGAGTTAAGCGAGAGAATGGGATATGCAAGATCAACAAGTTTAAGTACAGTATTAAGCTCAAATAATCCTAAAGCTAATAATCTAATCAAAATGATGGATGCATTAGGTTATGAGATAGTGTTAAGACCTAAAACTGGTAGTAATAAGGTAGCTAGATCGGTTATTCTGAATGATGAGGAGGAATAGATATGATTTACGGTTATGCTCGTGTATCTACCAGAGAACAAAAGCTGGACAGACAGATTGACAGTTTAAACAAATATGTAAAAACTGAAAATATATTCTGTGATAAGGTGAGCGGTAAGAGTACTGATAGAATAAATTATCAGAAGCTAAAAGAAATAGCAGTAGCTGGTGATGAGATTTATATTCATGCACTGGATAGGCTGTCAAGAAGCAAGAGGGATATTGCAACTGAATTTAACTATTTCAAGGAAAAGGGAGTTATATTAAGAATTATGAACATGCCCACAACGATGATTAAACTGGATGGTCAGGAATGGGTTATTGAAATGATAAACAATATAATACTGGAGGTATTGAGTTCTGTAGCTGAACAAGAAAGACTTACAATGCTGGAAAGACAACGTGAAGGGATTGAATCAGCTAGGAAAAGAGGGGTAAAGTTTGGTAGACCAGATGTTAAGGATAAAGTTGATGAAGTAATTAGAATGGTAAATAACGGTAGTAAGGTAACTGAAGCATGCCAAAAAATAGGTATTGGTAAAAGAACGTATTATAATTATGTTAGGGGTTAATGATGTGCAAAACGTAAAAAAAAGATTTAGAAAATTATGCTATTAAACCACTTTTAAAAATATAATTAAAGCATTATACAAATTATAAATAATGTGTTATAGTAAAGATGTTTAGAAGGGGGTGTGAAACATGACTAGTATTTTATCAGTTGCTCAATATTTATATGAATATTATCAGGAAAAAACTGGAGATAAAATAGATGAATTAAAACTACAGAAACTATTGTATTTTATTCAACGTGAGAGTATAGCATTAACTTCAAAACCTATGTTTAATGAGAGTTTTGAGGGATGGGTACATGGTCCTGTTTCTACTGAAGTAAGAAAAAGATATGATAAAGAACATGGGATTGTTTGTCTAACAAAAAAATTAGATCAGCAAGAGGCTTATATTGTAAGGAATGTTTTTGAACAGTATGGCTATTACGATTCCTGGTATTTAAGAAATTTATCTCATGAGGAGTATTCATGGAAAAATAGTAGAATAGGAATACCAGAAGGATATCCAGGAGATAAAGAAATGAAAATAGAGGATATTGCCATAGATGCAAGAAAAGTTAGACCATATGATGCAGTATGGGATATGTATTATGATGAATTTGATGATGTGGAGTGTTAAATTTGATAGGAAAAATAATTACTCCATTTTATGATACGAGAAGTTCTGCTATGAAGTTTAAATCTAGACCTGGTTTAGTTATAGCTGGATATGGGGTATTAGACAATGATTATATTGTACTTCCAATATCTACGATTTCTGATAAAAGACGCAGGAATCAGGACTATGATATAAAAATAAATCCCATAGATTATCCTGACTGTAATTTAAATAAAATAAGTTATATTAGAACTCATAAACAAGTTACAATTAACAGAAAAGAAATAGGCGGAGTTATTTGTGATTTTAAAAACTTATATGAAGATAAATATCTAGAAATTATATCTAAATTAGAGCAGTTTGATAAAGAAAAAGTAGAATATGCATTGTAAGGCGCTGAGATAGTGCCTTTTTGTTAAGCAGTAATGGTAAATATTGTAAAATTATGTTTAATAAGGTATAATTATAGTAGCTATATTTAGGGAGGAATATTATGGAAAAAGAAATTAAAAACTGCAGAATTGCAAAAATTTTAAAAATCGGTAGCTTGGTTTTTTTAGCCCTTGGTATAATCGGCAGTATAGGTATGGCTGAGGAAGATGAACTGGTATTAAAGGAAAGTGATAGTCTGTGGTATGAAGAAGAGGAAGAAAGCTTTGAAACAGTTACAAAATTTAATGCATCCAAATTTTTCGGAACATTAATGGCTGTTACTGCTACAAGCGGGCTGGTATATGGATTTGGAGAACTTATCCAGCTTCAAAGCGACAATAACGAACTGTTAAGAGCTGTTGTGTCAAAAAAGGAAGAGGAGAGCATTGAGAATGAAAAAAATAATTAAAGGGATATTGGTTTTATTATTATGTGTAGGTGTAGTAGGGTGCGGGGGGAAGAAAGATAAACATGATTGGGATTTTTATGAAAAAGTAACTAAAAAAGCCAAAGAAAAAGGATATAATTTTTCTTATATTATTGATGATGATGGTGATGATAAAAAATATCCTGATTATATGGTTTTATATGATGGAACAGATAGTCAAGATACAACAACATGGGAAAAGGGAATTAAAGTACAATTCATGCCTGATGTAACGGAACCCCGTGTGGTTACTTGCCGATTCTATGATGCTGATTATAAAATACCAGCAGATGATTTAGAAAGTAGTAGCTATAGGAAAAATTTTATTAATCCACTTCCAGAAACGATAGATGAAAATGATATGATACTTGTTTATAGTCCGTTGCAAGATCCTGATAATAAAAACAGTTTTTGTACTGATGCGCCAAATTTTCTTTATTTTTTAGATTTTATTAGTGGTATCGGTTTAACTACAGTAGAAAAATTAAATAGTTATTGTGATATGTTCTTCATAAAAGCTAATCAGAAAGAAAAAACAGATTCTAAACCTAAAATCGAATATACTAGTGATATCAACTGCATAAATGTAACTGTGGGCGATACATTTGGTGGTGATATAGATTTTGACCCAATAGATGATATTGAAAATTACGATTTAAAAATTAAGTGTGATAAAGAATTTATAGAGTTCAATCCTGATGAGAATTCATTAAAAGCACTTAAAGCTGGCGAAACAGAAATACAATTTTATGCTATTTCAAAGATTACTAAAGAAGAAATAAAAAGTAACACTGTTAAAGTAATAATAAAGGAGCCGACAACTAACGATTGATGTTAATTAGCTATTAATATCAACATATAATGTATTGAAATAAGTTCTTTTTAGCTTTTTCTCCAGCTTTCTTACTGTTTAGTACCAACATATGATGTATTGAAATGGAATTGGCACAAAGTTTTGCTGATTTAACTTTAAGTTTAATACCAACATATGATGTATTGAAATAAAGGCGGTTTTCAAGATTGATACTTCACAAGCAGAGTTTAATAACAACATAAGATGTATTTAGGTAAAGGAGGAAAGAAATATGGCAAAAATGAAATGTCCTAAATGTAAAAGTACACATATATGTTTAATTGATGATGCCCCAGCTGGTTATAAAACATCATTAAACTTAAATCCGCTTCACCCATTAACAGTCACTAAAACAAAGAAGAAGCAAAAGAAAGTTGTTTCAAAGGGGAAGGTTGCTGGTGCTTTAATGACTGGCGGTTTATCTTTATTTGCGACTGGTGCAAGAAAAAAAGTAAGTGAAGAATGGTTCTGTATGGATTGCGGAAATCGATGGTACGAAAAGTAACAAAAACCCAAACTTATTTAAGTAAGGGTTTTTTTTAATATTTATTTAAAAACGCTTGACTTTTTGGGCTACATAAGATAAAATGATTATGGGCTACAAAAAAGAAAGGAGGATTTATGACAGATAAAAAAATTGGTCGTCCTACAAATAATCCTAAAGGAAAACCTATTCATATTAGATTAGATAATGAGTGTTCATCGATATTGGAAAAATACATCGAACAAGAGAATGTATCGAGAGCAGAAGCAATCCGATTAGGAATAAAAAAATTAAAAGACGATATAAAAAAATAGAACGTTTTACCCTGAGAAAGTTTCACGTTCTATTGCCCACTACGAGGCTTATATATTATAGCATAATTATAAATAATTTATAAGCCTCTATCTTAAATTTTAAACGAAAGAGGTAAATAAAAATGGAAGAAGAAAAAGAATATATCGCATCGATTTTAAAAGATATTAATGACAAGAGAGCTTTAATGCTTGTTGTAAAATATTTAGAAGCAGTAAAATATCGTTCATATGAGGTGGCTAGCCATGGATAGAGAAAAGTATATAATTTATATAAATAAACTTTTAAATGAAATGAGTGACACTTCTTTAAAAAAGGTTTTTGATTATACTCAATGTCGTTATGTACGTGATTTTGATAGTAATAGTGAAAAGGAGTGTGGTAGCCATGAGTAAATTAATTATTGCTAATCATATTGAAACGATCGACAGTAGAGAAGTTGCTAGGATGATAGATATGAAACATTGTGATTTATTAAAAAAAGTGCGTAAGTATGAGGGTATTTTACTCAACGCAAAATTGCGTTCAGTAGAATTCTTCATACCAAGTGAGTATGAGGACAGTACTGGACGTACTTTAAAATGCTATCTTTTAACCAAGAAAGGTTGTGAAATGGTAGCTAACAAACTTACTGGTGAAAAGGGGATTATATTTACTGCACAATACGTTAATCGTTTCGAGGAAATGGAAAAGGCAATAAAAACACCAGCTTTACCTAATAATTATCTTGAAGCATTAGAAAGATTAGTAGATGAAGTTAAATATAACCAGCAGTTAATTTTAGAAAATAACCAGCTTAAATTTAAACTGGAATGCAAGGAAAACAAAGTAAACCGTTTATGGTCTACTGAGGAAATTGCCAAAGAGCATAACATGAGTGCTAAAGCATTAAATAAAGTTTTACAAAACCAAAAGATACAGTATTCTCGTAAAGGAAGATGGCATCTTTATAGAAGATATAAAAATAGGGGTTATGTAAAAATAAAGCACAACTGGTTAAAATGGACCAATGAAGGCAAATTGTTTATAGAGCAGACAATACTATGTATTGAAAACACACATAAAATGATTTAGAATAAATTTAGAGCCCTGAGCCGAAAGGAAAGGGGCTTTTATAATGTATGTAGATAAAATAGCAAATGCGTTAAATAAAAAAGGAAATAATTATGAGATAGTAAACAGTTGTTTTGAGTTATGTAGACTAGAAACAAGTGAACAAAGTATAAAAAAAGCCAGTGGGCTTGTAAAAAAGGCAGTAATAAAAAATGTTAAACAAGGTGAGGAATGGTATGAACTTTACAGAAAAGTTTTATTATTGAGAGCACCATACTGTTTTGAAGATTATTTAATTTATCTAGAAATTGATAGACCACCTGAGGAAAGATTTTACCAGCCACGAAGGAAAGTGTTAAAAGCTATAACCGAGCAACTCCAAGCACTGGCAGATGATGAATTAGACGAATTATTTGTATCTCAACCCCCTAGGACGGGTAAAACTACAATATTGATGCTGTTTATCACATGGATAATGGGGCGTGATGGTGAAGCCACAAATTTATATAGTGCATTTTCAGATACGATTACATCGGCTATGTATACTGGTGTATTGGAGGTAATGACAGACAGCTATACATACAACTGGAAAAAAATATTTAATAATTCAGGTATTGCTAATACTGATGCTAAAAAGGAAACAATCGATATAAACCGTAAAAAACGTTACCCAACATTGACTTGTCGTTCATTGTATGGAACATTGAACGGGGCTTGTGACTGTAAGGGGTATTTAATATCAGACGATTTAATCGGCGGTATTGAAGAAGCGTTGAACAAGGATCGTATGATAGGTGCATGGTCCAAGGTTTCTAACAACCTGATTCCACGTGCTAAACAGACTGCAAAAAAAATATGGATCGGTACACGCTGGTCGCTTATCGATCCCGCTGGTTTAAGAATGGACTTTTTACAAAACGATGAAGAAGGTAAGAAAGTAAGATACAAAATAATAAATTTACCAGCACTTAATGAAAATGATGAATCTAATTTTAATTATGATTACAATGTAGGTTTCAATACAGACTACTATAAACAGTTAAGAGCACAGTTTGAGCGTAATAATGATATGGCTTCGTGGTTAGCACAGTATATGGGAGAACCGATTGAACGTGATGGGGCATTATTTACACCAGATACAATGAATTTTTACAATGGGGTTATTACTGATGAATCTGTAAGAAAATATATGACAGTTGACGTAGCATGGGGTGGTGGAGATTATGTAAGTGCACCAGTATGTATAGAAACAGAGAATGGCGATTTTATTCCAGATGTAGTATTTAATAATGGTGATAAAACTATTACAAGACCACTGATTGTAGATTGTATTATTAAAAATGAAGTTAAATATGTTCAGTTTGAAGCTAACAATGGAGGTAGTGAATATGCTGAATGGGTAGAAAATGAGTTAAAACGTCGTGATTATAAATGTACGATAACCAGTAAGCCAGCACCTACCAACAAGCGAAAAGAAGCACGTATATTTGAACGTGCGCCTGAGATTAGAGAATTTTATTATTTAGATAGCGGGCACAGAAGCAAAGAGTATCAGTTGTTCATGAATAATATTTATGCATTTAAAATAATAGGAAAAAATAAAAACGATGATGCACCTGATAGTATGGCTATGCTTGCTGAGGTTAGAGAAAGCGGAAGATTTAAAACAATTACGACTTTTAGCAGAAAAAATTTAGGGATATAGCTTGACAACAAAGTTTTCTGTATGTACGCTATTATTAGAAAAGGGGTATATGAATGAAAAAATATATATATTGCCCCGAATGTGCTAAAAGGGGTAAAAAGAAACTTTTAGGTGCTGTAGAAGAAGGTTCTAAAGGAACAGTATATCTATGGTGTAAGGAAGATAAAAAAGCAGTAAAGATTAATTTAAATAAAGTAGAGCCTTGAGCCGATTTGTTACGTGTATGAAACGTAGCAGTCGGCTTTTTTTGTTAGGAGGTGGATAAATGAACACTATAGGAGAATTAGCAGTAAATCAGTTTAACGGTAGAAAAATCATCACCACAGATGTAAATGAAATAACCAAAGCAAATATCCATGATGTTTTGGCTAAAGCAATGAGCGTACATCAGTGGAACAGAGGGCAGATAAGGCGATTGTTTGAATATGAAAAAGGCAATCAAAACATTCTCTATCGGGTAAAGGATGTAAGACCTGAAATAAATAATAAGATTGTAGAAAATCACGCACATGAAATTGTTAATTTCAAAGTTGGATATGTTTTTGGACAACCAATAAGTTATGTTCAGCGTGCCAATAAAGATATATCTAATACTGAATCAGAAGGTGATGAGGTTGTAGATACGCTAAATGAAATGCTTTTTGAAGAAGGGAAATATTACAAAGATCAGGAACTTGCTAGAACGTTTGCTATTTGCGGTGTAGGCTATCGAATGGTTACACCATATAAGGTTAAAAGGGGTGTTAGTGATTTTCGAATCACTAATTTAGACCCAAAGAATACATTTGTTATCTATAGTGCAGATGTATTTCAGGAACCTATGGCTGGTGTTAGCTACTGGACTGATAATGACAATCTTACTCATTACACGATATACACTCCCAATCATGTATATGAAACAATAGGCAGATATGGAAACATATTTACACCTGAAGGAGAGCTGAAAGAATTCATAAACGGGATTGGGGCTATTCCAATAATCGAATATAAAAACGATGTTTCTAGAATGGGATGCTTTGAACGTGTATTAGATTTACTGGAAGCTATAAATTTATGCACCTCAGACAGAATGAACGGGTTGGCACAGTTTATTCAGTCGTTGTTGTGGTTTAACAACATTGAAATTGATTCAGAACAGTTTGCTGAACTGCGTCAAGAAGGCGGTATTGCTACTAAATCACGTGATGGGAACACACCAATACTGCAGTACATTAAAACTGAATTAAATCAAACTGAAGTACAAACACTTGCGGATTATCTGTATATGCAAGTTCTGCAGATTACTGGTACACCAGCAAGAGGACAGTCATCAGGTGGAAATACTGGAGTTGCGTTAATGTTGGGAGAATCAGGCTGGCAGTTAGCTGAGGAGAATGCTCAGTCAGCAGAAACATTATTTGGAGACAGTGAACGTCAGATGCTTTTGGTAATAAAAAACATTATTGAACGTTCAAAAGATAACAACATTAGCAACTTATGTTTAGCTGATATAGATATTAAGTTTAATAGAAACAAAATAAGTAATTTGTTAAACAAGACACAAGCACTTATGAATTTACAAAGTGCTGGAATAAATATGCGTCATGCAATTAAAACTGTTGATTTATTCCCTGATCCACAACAGGTTTATAAAGACAGTGAGGAACAGTTGGAGAAGAACGTTAAGGAGCAAACGACGGAGAAGGTCGATAACGAGCAAGAGTTAGAGAAAAACTTAAAAGAGCAAGGAGAATAATTATGGATTTAAAGAAATATTTAGGCAAAAAGTACAAAGAAGGTATGACATTTG
The DNA here is from genome assembly GCA_947296775.1 of uncultured Mycoplasmatota bacterium. Classification (GTDB taxonomy): domain Bacteria; phylum Bacillota_I; class Bacilli_A; order RF39; family UBA660; genus Coprosoma. Next base: position 17,670 of record CAMYRF010000001.1, on the reverse strand, counting down.
AAGAAATCCAGCAAGCATTAGCTGATTTACCTGAACCTGATTCAGTTGTCGATAAAGAAGAATACGACAAAATAAAAAAGCTAAAAGATGAAGCAAGCAAAGAAGCGAGTTCCTGGAAGAAGAAATATAATTCTACGCTAAGTGAAAAAGAGCAGTTAGAGATTGCTCAAAATGAAGCGAATGAAGAATTACAGAATAACTATGATGCACTGCTAAGAAAAACAACTATTGCTGAAAGAAAAGCAGAGTTAGTTGAACTTGGGTATGATGCAAAATTAGCTCAGGAAACTGCGGAAGCTATGGCAGATGGCGATTTTTCAAAGGTTATTGCTAATCAAAGTAAATTTGCCGAATCAGTAAAAAAGAATACAACAGATGAATTATTAAAAAACACTAAGACACCTGAGGGTGGAAGTGGAAATGAAGGTATTACAAGAGAGTCGATAAAGAAAATGTCACTGCAAGAAAGACAAGAATTATATAAAAACGACCCTGAAACATTCAAACAAATAGTAAAAGGAGAGTAATAAAAATGCCAGAATTAAATCACACACATGTTGGTTATGATAATTTCGTATTACAAACAAATTTTGAGGACCAGTACGAAAGCAAATTAGATTTAATGCAGTTCTGTACAGTTGATAACAGTTTAACTGGAACTGTAGGAGACAAAGTAAAAATTGGAGTATATACTGCAACAAATGGTACAGAAGTATTGCAGATGGGTGAAGGGAACACTAAAAACATTGAAGTTAATCGTACTGAAAAAGAATATGTAATTGAATTATTACAAAACAGATTCCCATGGTACGATGAAGAATTAATGCGTGATCCTAATATTATTGCTAAAGGACAAGGACATGCAGTTGTAGATATTTACAACACCTCAAATAAAAAAGCTATGGCTGAATTTGCTAGAGCTGAATTAACAGCTGAAGTAGATAAATTTGATTTTAATGCTTTCGTTGATGGTGTAGCTTTGTTTCCTGATAACGAGGATGAAAGTTTAAAAATATTTGGTTTTGTTCATAAAGATGATAAGGCTGAAATTCGTAAAAATTTAAAAGATGATTTGAAATATATTACTGATTTTGTTCGTCATGGATATATTGGAACTGTAAATGGAGTTAATTTATACACTTCAAACATTGCAACAAAAGGAAGTGTAATTTTAGCAACAAAAAAAGCAGTAACTTACTACAATAAAAAAGGTGTAGAAATTGAAAACGAACGTACAGATGCAAATAAACGTTTAAATACAATGTATCATCGTAAGTATGGAATATTTGCTTTTACTGATACAACACAAGCGGTTAAATTAGTTAAAAAAACAACTGCTGGATAGGAGGTAATTTAGGATGACACAAGGAGAAATGCTGAAATTATTAGTACCTGAAATAACTGATGATGATATAAGTGTACTTTTAGAACTAAGTAAAGGTGTCATTCTGAACGAAAGATATCCTTTTGGAGAATACCCATTAAATGATTTAGGAGAAACATTTATAGAAGATAGATATAAAGAAATTCAGGTTCAAATGTGCGTTGAAATGTACAATCGCCGAGGCAGTGAGGGTGAAGTGCAAAGAAATGAAAACGGCATTTCACGTACATATGATACTGCTGATATTTCTAAAACTCTTATTAATAGAATCATTCCTAAGTGTGAAATATTATGAGAGATTTATTAATTAATCAGCAGACTATCTTCTATCAAGATTACGGGGTGGGTGAAACGGTTGATAAATATGGCAATCCAGTAAAAGGATATGGCGATATTAAATCAATGCGTTTATGTGTAAGTTCAAACAAAGGTGAAGCAAATGAAGATATATTTGGAAATGATCTAAAGTATGATAGGACGATGACAACCCACAACACGTCTTGTACTATAGATGAATTTACACGTTTATGGATTGGGATACCAAAAACCAAGCCATACAATTATAAAGTAAAAGCGGTTGCTCCAAGCTACAGTTGTATCAAGTATGCTATCGAGAAAGTAAATATTAATGAAAATAAAAATAAAACTGAGTGATAAAAGTGTTGATAGGGCTATTAAGCGATTGGAGCAGTACAAACAAGATATAAATAAAAAAGCAGATTTATTAGTACAGCGGTTAGCTGATGAAGGCTATACAATTATTATTGATAAAATATTTAAATTCGATGCTATAGAAACTGGCGATATGCTTAGTTCTGTAACCAAGAAATCAGGTAATTGTTATGCGATGTTAGAAGTAGGAGATTGTGCCATGTTCGTTGAATTTGGTACTGGTCCTAAAGGTGAGGCAAGTCCATACATAGGTGATAGCATGGGATGGAATTATAACACTGGTGATAACATCAAAGAATATATTATAAATGGGGTTAGCGTAACTGGATGGTTTTATCCTGATGGAAGCGGAGGTTATCGTTTTACAAGCGGTATGCCTTCACGTCCGTTCATGTATGAAACTGCAATTGAACTTCGTTATAACAAGCTGGAAAAGATTATCAGGGAGGTGTTTAAATGATAGATCATGAAGATTATATATTTAAAGTAGTCGCTTCAAAACTGCGTGAAGAATATGGCGTTGATAATATTTATATAATTGGAGAGGAATTATCAAACACACCTTCTAAATTTCCAGCAGTTAGCATTACTCAGGCTGATAACCTTATAAACACTCAATATTGCACATTGGAAAATTCTGAAAATGTATCAATCGAGAGTTATAAGGTTGAAGTTGTGAGTAATTATGAAAAAGAAGAATGTAAAAAGATAATCAGTATTGTAAATGATGTATTTGTTGATGTTGGTTATCTAAGAACATTTAATCAAAGCGTAAAAAGTACAGACAGTACTATATATAGAAGAATCGCAAGGTTTAAAAATTCAAACTCAATAGGAGGAATATAAAATATGGGAATTGCATTAAGTACAGCTGGTGTAAAAATTAAATATGCAGTAGAAGCTACTGCTGGGACAAGACCAACAAGTGGATATAAAGTTTTACCTGATATTAAAGAAGTCCCTGAAATGAACCCAGAACCTGAAACATTAGAAACAACTACATTATCAGAAACTGAGTATAAAACATATGTTGAAGGTTTAAAAGACTTAGGAGGTGCGTTATCTTTTTTAGCGAACTTTACTACCGAATTAGAAGAAGCATGGACTACTTTAGTAAGTGCTTATAAAACTGCAACAGAATCGGATAAATCAGTTTGGTTTGAAATTGAACATCCAAAATTAGAAAAGTCAGTTTTCTTTACGGGTCAGCCTAGTGCTATGGGTTTACCAGCAATGTCGGTAAACAGTGTATTGGAAACAAACTTATATATTACACCAACAAATGCGCCAACATGGCAAACAAAATCAACTACTGCACAAGGTTAATCCTTGTGTAGTTTATTAGGAGGAAAATAACATGAAAAAAACAATTAACTTTACTTATAATGATGTAGATTACACATTAGAATACACAAGAAAAACATTAGAAAAAATGGAAGCAGATGGTATTGTATTATCTGAAATGGATAAAAAACCAGTAACTATTTTACCTAAATTATTTCAGTATGCTTTCTTTGCTAATCATAAAAGAATTTCAAAAGATTTAGTAGAAGAAATGTTTGATTTATTTACTAATAAAAATGAAATGTATAACAAATTAAGTGAAATGGCAATGGAAACATTAAATAGTTTATTTGAGGAAAAAACAGAAAAAAACGCAATCAGCTGGACGGCGACATTTTAGAAAAACCGTCCTCAAAAGCATTTACAGAAACATTTTACGAAGTTTTTCCATTTTATTTAAGTATAGGAATGACATATGAGCAGTTCTGGGATGATGATCCAGCGCTTGCTAAATATTATCGCAAAGCAGATAAGTTACGCAATGAACGCAAGAATACTGATATGTGGATTCAGGGGATGTATATATATGATGCAGTTAGTACAGTTGTATATAACGTATGGTGTAGAGGTAAATCACAACCTCAAAAGTATGCTGAAAAACCATACCAGTTCGATGTTGTAAAATCTCAGGAAGAATGTGAGATAGAAGAATCAGCAAAAGCTGAGGTATGGTTAAAGAACTTCGTAAATAAATTTAAATAATGAGCCGAACCGAGAGCCTTAAATATTAAGGAAAGGAGGTTATCTAAAATGTCAATAGAAATAGACAAACTAAGTATTGAAATAGAAAGTAATTCCAGTAATGCAAGTAAAGAGATAGACAAATTAGCTGGCTCATTAGGAAATTTAAAAAATAATCTTAATGGAGCTGGCAGTTTAAGAAGTTTTTCTACTGCATTAAAAAATCTAGCTGATGTATCAGGTGGCAACAATTTAGCACAACTTGGTAGCATCGGTGACAAAGTTAAGCGTATGGCTTCTGGTTTTAAGGAATTGAATGGATTTAAAACTGGTGCTACTGGTTTGTTAAAACAACTTTCTGATATGAAAATGATTTCTGAAAGTGTTGGTAATGTTGATTTCAATAAATTTACTAATGATATAAAACAACTGACTAGTGCAATGCAACCACTGCAAGAATTAGGAAAAACAAATCTAGGAAGTTTCTTTAATCAATTAAAGAAATTACCTGAAATGCAGAGAGCTTTAAACGATGTCGACTTCAATAAATTCACTTCACAAATGAAACAGTTGGCGAGTGCAATAAAACCGCTTAATGGAGTATCTATTAAGTTAGGGAAAGCATTTAGTAATTTACCATGGCACATAAAAAAAGCAACTACACAAATGGAAAGCTATTCAAGAAGTGCTTCTAAAGCAAGCAAAACAAGCGGTAGCTTAATGAGCCGATTAGGTAAATCGGTAGCGAGTTTTAAAACTGTTACATTTGTTGTACAAGGTCTAACTAGTGCTGTAACAAGTGTATTTGAAGAATCATCACAATATGTAGAAAACTTAAACCTATTCAATGTTGCAATGGGTGAAACCACTCAAAGCGCTTTAGACTTTGCAAACAAGGTTCAAGAAGCTATGGGGATTGATACCAGTGAATGGATGAGTTTTCAAGGTAGGTTAAATAACCTTATTACTGGATTTGGTGTAGCAAGTGATAAAGCACAGATCATGTCACAGAATTTAACACAGTTAGCTTATGATTATTCATCGTTGATGAATGTTGATCCTAGTGAATCATTCGATAAAATTAATTCAGCGATGAGTGGACAAATCAAAGGTCTTAAAGATTATGGTAACAATGTATCTGTAGCTATGGTTAAACAAACTGGGCTTAGATATGGGCTTGATGGTGCAGTATCTGACTGGGACCAAAACACACAAGCTATTATGCGTTACATAACTATTATGGATAATGCATCTAAAGTAGATGTATTTAATGATATGGCACGTACAATTGCTACACCAGCGAATGCAGTTCGTATTTTAACGCAACAGTTTACGATGCTAAAACGTGCAGTAGGTAATATTGCAAGTGTATTTATAAGCAAGTTAATTCCATATGTACAGATAGCAGTACAGTGGCTAACTTCTTTAGCTAATACTATTGCTAACTTCTTTGGATTCGAGTTACCTAAAATTGACTACAGTGGTATAAATGGAGGGGCTTTAGATGATATAGAAGATTCTGCGGATAATGCAAGTGATGCAGTGGGTGGAACATCGGATAAAATTAAAAAATTAAAAAAACAGTTAATGGGATTCGATGAACTTAACATAATAAGTAAACCTGATGATGGTGATTCAGGTGGTAATAGTAATGGTAATGGTGGAGGAGGTTCTATAGGTGATATAGAACTACCACAGTATGATTTTCTAAAAGGACTTGAAAACCAAACTACCGAAATGATGGACCGATTATCTAAAAAAATGGCTGAAATATTTAAACCAGTTACAGAAAGCTGGAACAAATATGGTAAAGGTGTTCTTGATTCTATCGAATATCAATGGGATGAGATAGGAAAATTAATAGGTAGTATTGGAAATAGTTTTGGTACTGTATGGCAGAATGGAACTGGTGAAGAAACAATAAGCCGTATACTGAAAATAGTTACGAATTTAAACAATAGTATAGGGAATATAGCTCAAAATTTCAGGAAAGCATGGGATAACTGTAACTATGGTACACAGATAGTACAGAATTTATGGAACAGTTTTAATACATTATTAGAATGTGTTGAAGTTATAACTGAAGACATTGAAAAGTTTACTAAGGAATTAGATTTTACACCAGCATTAAAGAGTGTAAGAGGATTAAGTGAAGCGTTTGAAGATATAGCGGTTGTAGTAAGTAATTATTTATATGATGCTTATAAAAATGTATTAGAACCATTATCTAAATGGGCTATTGAAAAAGCAGTACCAAGTATTATTAATAGTTTATCCAAAGCTATGAAAGGATTAGCAAAAATATTAGATGCTATAAAACCTGGTATTTCTGTGTGTCAGAAATTAGCTACTGAATTATTAAAATTATGTGGTGGTGCAATTTTGAAAGGTATTGATGCAGTTGCTACAGTAATAGAGGTGTTAGGCATAACATTTAAGGCATTGAAACCACTTGTGTCAGGGGTGACTCCGCTAGTAGTTGCTTTTATCGGTGCTTGGAAAGTGAAGGAAATTTCAAGTACAAGTACTGTGTTTAAAACATTATTAAACACAATTACATTGTTTAAAAATTGTGGTGCGCAAATGACGTTCATGGCAATAAAAGAAGCTGTGTTAGCAAATAATGGACCACTAAGCTCCATGATTAATTTTGTAGGTAAATTAAATACTGCATGTGCTCCTTTGGGAAGTGTAATTCAAAATGTTGGTGTTAAAATGGGCGCTTTATCTGTCGCAACAGATGGTGCAGTTGCATCTAGTGGAATTTTAGGAAGTGTAATGAGTTTCTTAGCATCTAACCCTTTGGTAGCAGTAGTAGGTGCTCTTGGTGCAGTAAGTATAGCTTGTGTAGCATTAATGGGTGACAGTAATAAATTAACAGATGCACAAGAAAAGCAGATTAAGAAATCGCAAGAGCTGGCAGAAGAGTGTAAAAAATTATCCAGTGAACAAAAGAAATTAAACGAAATTGGTGCAGAAAATGCCGAAAAAGTAAACACGCAATATGAAACTGTAATGTTATATAAAAACGAATTAACTAAATTAGTGGATGAAAACGGACGTGTAAACGGAAGTATGGAACAAGCTAAGTACTATGCTGATAAAGTTAATGAAGCATTAGGCACAAATATAAAAATAACAGATGGTGTTATAGAAAATTACAAAGAAGAAATCGATGTAATGAATCAAAGTATAGAAATTTTGAAAAGGAAAGCGCTTGTACAAGCATATGAAGAAGAATATGTAAATGCAATAAAAGAAGAAAAGAAAGTACGTGAACAATTAACTAATGCTCAGCAAGATTATAGTATTGCACATGAAGAATTAGTTTCTAAATTGATGGAATATGGAGCATCCGTCGAAGAAATTAACAATAAAACAGGTAATTATTGGGGAGCTTTAGATAGAGTGAAGAGACAACATGGCGATTTAATAACTGTGTTCGAAAATACAGAAGTAGCTTTAGAGGAAGCTGAAGTAGCATTTACTAATAATGCCGAAGCGCAAAATAATTACACTTCCGCAGTAAGAGCTATGGATGGGACGGTAGCAAGTGTTACTGCTAGTATCTGTGAACAGTATGGTAAAATGGCTGGCGATGGATATTATACATTCACTTCTCTTGCTAACGGGTTAAACGATTTAAGTTTAATTTGTGATGAAAACGGAAGTAGATGGAAACTGTTAAGTGAAACTGAACAACAAGCAAGCAAGGAAGCAAGAATCCAGCTTCTTAATGATTTGGCAGAGAAGTCTTTTGCTACTAATAAATCATATGAAGAAATGTTAAGTGCTGTAGAAGAAAATGGAGCAAAATTAACAGAGACGGATAAAAATTATTTAAAAGAACAATTAAGTAACTTGGAAAAAGCTAATGAAGATAAGCTAAGGAAAATAGAAAATGATTACAAAAAATTAGAATCTACAAAAATTATTTCTAACAGTAAGTTAAAAAAAGCTGATAAAGAAACTTTAGAAGAAATTACTAAAAAGTGGTTAGAATCTGGAAATACACAAGGGCTAGGTTTAATAGAAAACCTAGCAAACAAGCTAAAAGAAAACGGTGATAAACCTACAAAAGAAACAAAGAAAATAATGGAAGAAATAGAAAAACTTGCAGAAGATAGTAAACCAGAAGTGAATGTAGATGTAAAAGCTCCAAGTAAAATAACATTAGATTCAATAAAAGAAAAAATTGAGACAATTAAACCAGAAGTAACCATTAACTTAAAAGCGAACAAAAATACTTTAAATGTAAACGGAAAGGAATATGAAATCACTTTACGTGCCAATGGTGGATTCCCTGACATGGGAGAAATGTTCGTAGCTCGTGAAGCTGGACCCGAGTTAGTAGGACGTATCGGTAAAAAAACCGCAGTAGCTAATAATGACCAAATCGTAAGTGCGGTAAGCGGTGGAGTATATAATGCTATGCGCAGTGCTATGGCTGGTATGAGCAGTGGCGGTAAGTACGAGATTCATACTACGGTAATGCTTGACGGAAAACAAGTAGGTAAATCGGTATTCGAGCAACACAATGGAATAGTAAGGCAGACGGGTAAAAGTCCGTTGCTAATTTAAAGGAGGGATTGAAATGGACTATGTTATTAAAATTAATGGAGTAGGTTTCAATCCTTCTTCATTAGAATTTCAAGTTTATGATTTAGATTCAGAAGAAGGTTCAGGACGTAACCAAAATGGAGATATGTTTAGAGACAGAAAAGCCATAAAACGCAAAGTTAATTGTACATTTGTAGGGCTTACAGATGCACAGGTAAGTAAATTATTAAAAGCAGTCGAACCAGTATTCTTTTCTTTGGAATATCCTGATCCTATAGAAAACGTTAGAAAAACAATAACTGCATATGTCGGTGACAGAACTATGCCAATATTTAAATATGATAAATTAAAACAATGCTGGATATGGGAAACGATAAATTTAAATTTCATTGAAAGGTAGGATAGCATGATTAATAAAGTAGAAATAGTTGATAAAGGTCAAGGAGAAGTATCAGTAAAAATTGATGGTGAAGAGTTCGCTGGAAAGATTAATAAATATTCTATTGAGCATTCAGTTAATGATGTTCCAAGAATGACGTTAACATTCCCAGTTAAACAATTAGATATTACTTGTCTAACGGATAAAATGAAAAAATATCGAGTTTAAATCGATATTTTTTCAGGGGCTTGTTTAATAATTGGGCAATCATTGGAAATACTACATTGTTTTCCAGTTTTTATATGTGGACAATCCCCAGTGCCCTTTATAGCGTAATTTTCGTTTAAATCACTAGCATCAATGTAATCAATGCTAATTTCCACATCGGTTTTACGCATAGGGCAAAAGCCTTTAAACTTTATAATCAATAATTACTCACCTCGCTTTCTGCTTTTATTATAGCATTAACGATGGTGCTATAACAAAGGAGGTAATAGTATGATTAATACAAGTGCAGATTTTATAAAAACAGTCATAGCACCTAATCGTAATATAGGTGTTAAGGCTATTTTTAATAACAACAGAGAATTAACTGATGAAGTTATATCGGTAACTTTGGATGAAATTTCTTTTAGTGAATCAAAATTAAAAATCGGTGAGATAAATAGCAATAAAGCAACCATAAAATTTAAGATGCCCTTAGATAAGATACCTCTTAAAAATGGTTCTGTAAAAATATTAAGCGGGATTAACGGGGAATATATAAACAAAGGTACATATTACATAGCAGAAATAAGCAAAACAGATAACAGTGATATTATTACAGTTATGGCTTATGACAGTGCCTACAGATTAAATAAAATATATGAACCTGATATAGAGTATCCATCTAATTTATCTGCGGTTATAAACGATATATGTAATCAGTGCAATATAGCTCACGATATAAAAAATATACCTAATATTACTATTGATGGATATGTAGAGAACACTACATGTAATCAGTTTCTAGGCTATATGTTAGGACTTATGGGATGCAATGGAACAATCAATCCCGATAATAAATTAGTAGCGTACTGGTACAAAGAATGCGGTTTTGAAATAACATATGATTTGCAGTTAATGGGCGGATTTAATAGAACATCTGATGAAGATATAGTTATAAATTCATTGACAAGCGGTAGCAGTGAAAATGTATTTGTTGCTGGAAATGGATTTGGAATAACGTTCGATAATCCGTATATGACTCAGGAAATTTTAGATGATATATATGAAAAAATATGTCCGTTTACATACACACCATGTACAGTTGCATGGCGGGGTAATCCAGCTTTAGAAATTACAGATATTGTTAAAGTTCAGGATAAGGAAGGCAGTTTCCATAATGTTTTATTAAGTGAGCATTCAATAACATTAACTGGGATAAAATCAAGCATAAACTGCAAGGGTGAAACAGAAATAAATGCAGTGATGAATCAGTCACCAACAGAAATTAAAATAAATAAACTGTATGGAACATTAACCGATGCATTTAAAAACACTACTGATAAAATTTTAGGCAATCAGGGTGGTTATTTTAAAATAGATTTAAATGCAAATGGATTCCCGAGTGGATGGTCCATCATGAATACACCTGAATTAAGGGATGATACGTGTTTATGGAAATTTACATCAGGAGGATTAGGTTATAGTGAGGATGGAGGAAAGACATTCAAAAATATTGCTTTTGATTTGGATGGTAATTTTAATGCTAATGCTATAACTACTGGTGTATTGCAAGGTGAAATGTTTGAACTTGATTTACAGAGTGGTGTAATAAGAATCGGTAAACGTGATGATAATGGTGAGATCAGCAACCCAAGTTTTTATTTAAATGAAAATGGGGAACTAAAAATTAATGGTTTTAATGCTTATGGAGAAAACCTGATCCATGACAGTATCGGAGTTTTTAATGATGGTTCATGGGAAGGTGATTTTAATGTTGACTCAACACCTGAAACTCGTATAAGAAATATGTATGGTTATGCTTTGTTGTTAAAAAACGGCAGTCTAAAACAGCATATTCAGGTAATCAATGGTACTTACACATTATCATTTACATATAAAAAATTACTCAATCTTGCAAAGGTGAAAATTATTATAAATGGAGAAGAATTTATATTATCGAACAATGATTATACAGAATTTAAGCATACTTTTACTGTTACTACTAATTCAATAGAAATAGAATTTGTATCAGATGCAAATAATTCATGCCCAATAATAAATTTAATGTTAAATAAAGGAGAACAACCAGTAGAATGGTCTTTAAATCCAAATGAAACATGGTCTGATACAGTTCAAATAGGACGTGGTATTCGTATTTCATCAGTTGGAACAGATGTAGTGTTTGTTGCAAATGCAGATATTATAGGATTTATGAATAAACAAGGAGAGTATATTGCTACTTTTGATGATGAAGGACTTGTAGCTAATTCTGTTGTTGTTAAAAACAAAGCAACGATAGTAAATTTATTAATTCAGGATATTAATAATCAGACAGTAATAAATAGAATAAACTCAGAGGAAGTAGAGGTAATAGACAATGGCTAACAGTGGAGTAATAGGTGGAGGCGGATATCAGGGACGATATTTAGAGTTTGCATGGTCGCTGGTAAGTCAGAATATTGCAAGCAATACATCTACAATATACTGGCGTGTTACAGTCGTAGGTGGAACAAGTTCTTATTATTATCATTATAGAGACTATGCAGATGCATTTGGAGAAGTTCTGGTAAACAGTAACAGTCGTACCAAGAGGTACAAAGGTGATCTGGCAAACGGATACAAAACTATTCAGCATGATGTTAATGGTAACGCTTCATTTGGAGCACATGTTGTCTCTGCGGTATATACAAGTTCAGTAAATGAAGATACAAGCGGTTCGTGGTCATTACCGACTATTCCTCGTCAAGCAAATATCACTAACTTACCAGCAAGTTTCAATGATGAAGAAAATCCATGGATTGATTACACTAACCCAGCAAACTGGGAATTGCGGGCATGGCTCGAGCCAAATCCAAGTGGACCGCATTTATGCGAGCGTACTTTTAGAGGTACTGGCGGAAGATATACATGGTCTTTAACAGAAGCAGAGCGTAAACAGTTGCGTCAGGCATGTAAAGGCAACAGCTGTACTATTCGTGTTGGACTATACAGTAATGGGACAACATGGGCAAGCTATCATGACAGAACCTTTGTTATCAAGGACCCAATACCGACTGTAGGTACTCCAACATGGGAAAGTACAAATCATTTAGATTTAGTTAGCAATTCAACAGTTATAAAGGGGTATAGCAATATTACTGTTACAGTTCCTCAGGCTACACCAGTAAAGGAAGCTACGATTAAGCAGTATAAGGTTATCTGTGGAAATACAGTTCAGACAAGTGCTACTCATGGTGATTTTAATTTAGAGAATGTAAATGACAGTATAATTAAAGTTTATGTAGAAGATTCACGCGGAAATACAGTTGAAAAGATATTAAATATAAGCAATTATAGGCAGTATACACCACCTGCAATTACATCATTATCTTTAGAGCGTGCAAAGGGTGGTATTGGTTCTAATGTTACATTAAAATATGAAGGAAATTTTTGGGATGAAAATTTTGGAAAATTAACCAACAGTTTAAAAGTACAGTATTTTTATAAAGCACAAGGTATGGGAACATGGAAACAAGGAACTACTTCTATAACCCCCAAAATAACTTCTAATGTATTTAATGGAAGTTTGGAAATAAAAGGTGATTTGGATGCTAACGGATTCACTGTAGGAAATAACTATGATTTTAAGCTGGTTGTTTCAGATAAATTAGCAAATGCAGAAAAAACAACTATTTTAACAAGTGGTATACCTAATATGGCTATTCATCGTAATGGTGTTGCATTTGGCGCATTTTATGATGAAAAAATTGGTGGAGTGTTACAAGTTGGTGGAGAAAGAGCTGATATTAAATGTAAAGCGTTTATTTTTAGTGAGGAAGAACAGTTTACTGGAGATTACCTTAAATTAGATGGACTTAAAGCTCCTATTTACACAAAAACGTTTTTTGGGGATGGTGGAGGTAAGGTATTAAGTAGTATAGCTATTCCGATAGGAGTAGAGCATCCAATGGAAGCATGGATAGACTGGCAAAATACATATATGTTCATTTATACCGATTCTCGAAGTGTTGGTGCATCTGTACCAAATGTTGGTAATGGAACAGCACTAGCAAGTGCACAAGCAGAGGTATACTATGATTTATACAAAGATGAGATTCGTATTAGTACTGGAGCTACGGTTTCATTAAATCGATACAGAATAACTATCAGATATATTAGATAAAGAAAGAAGGAAAAAATATGAATAAAATTAATTGGAAAGTAAGAATTGCAAACAGACAATTTTGGTTATCATTAATACCAGCAGTGTTATTAGTTTTACAAGCAGTAGCTGGAGTGTTTGGCTATACATTAGATTTTGGAGATTTAGGCAATAAGTTATTAATAGTAGTAAATTCAGTATTTGCATTACTAGTGATTCTAGGAATTGTAGTCGACCCTACAACAGAAGGTGTATCAGATTCAGTTAGAGCAATGCAGTATCAGGAACCTGGTAAGTAGGTAAAAAAAATGAGTGAAGCTATTGCAGTTGCATTGGTAAGTGGGTTGTGTGTTGCAGTACCTTCAGTTATAGCAACTATGGTGAGCAACAATAAAGCTAATGCGTTATTACAATATAGAATAGATGAACTTGATAAAAAAGTTGAGAAACATAATTCTGTAGTAGAGAGAACATATTTATTAGAAGAAAAAATGAAAGTGGCAAATCATCGTATTAGTGATTTAGAAGATAAGGAGGATAAATAATATGGGAATTTATAATATTCACGCTGGACATAACACTATTGTTCCAGGAGCTAATGGTAAATTTAACGAAGTAACAGAGGATAGAAAAGTTAAAGATACAGTAATATCTAAATTACAATCACTAGGTTATACAGTATATGATTGTACAGATGACAGTGGTAAGACTCAAAATGAAAATCTTAAAAATATCGTATCTAAATGCAATGATCATACAGTTGATTTAGATATAAGTATTCATTTTAATGCTTCAAATGGTCAGGGTCATGGAGTTGAAGTTTTGCAGTATTCAAATAAAACTAAAACAGTAGCTCAAAATATTTGTAATGCGATAGCTCAATTAGGATTTAAAAATCGTGGAGTAAAAGATAGAACTGATTTATATGTACTTAAAAAAACAAAAGCACCAGCTATTTTAATTGAATGTTGTTTCTGTGACAGTGAGATTGATGTGGGTCTTTATAATTGTGAAACAATGTCAGATGCTATTGTTAAAGGTTTGATAGGTGAAGTTAAAGAAACAGTGATACAACCTACACAAAATGAATATCGTGCCAAAGTAACTACTCAGGCAACAACATTAAGAGTTCGTGACAACCCAAATGGTAATGATACTGGAAAACGTATTCAAAAAGGAGAAACGGTCACTGTAATTAATGAAAATAATGGATGGGGATATGTTAAGGAGTATCAGGGATGGAGTTCGCTGGAATATTTAACACGAATTACAGAAAATAATTATATAGTAGGAAATGAATATAAAACATTAGTGGATGCACTTAATATTAGAACTGGTGCTGGTACAAGTTGTACTAAAAAAACACGTTCTAAATTAACTCCGAATGCACAAAAAAACTGCAATGCCAAAGGACAATTGAACAAAAATGTTACAGTAACATGTAAAGAAATAAAAAATATAGGCAATGAAATCTGGATGCGTATACCAAGTGGCTGGGTGTGTGCATTTAACGGAACTAAAAAATATATTGGATAGGTGATAATATGCATGAAATAAAAATTGATTTAACTTTTGGGAAAGAATCAATAAAATGCTATAAAGTTGCAAATAAAAATGACAATGAAGTAACTAAACTTATATTTTTAAACAAAGAATTGTTTACTGGTGAAAACAATACATACGACCTTACTATCTCTAATGGTAGTAAGGTAATTGAATGTATTGCTTTAGAAAAAAATGAATATATAGTATATGGTGATTTAACACAAAATATCGGCAGATACAGTTGTGTTTTAACAGTTAGAAATGGTTTTAAAACAAGAAATTTTAACCCGTTTATAATTGAGATTAATAATGTAAATATTTCAGATACTACAGTCGAATTACCTTTAGACCCTAATTTAAAATTTTTGTATGATGATCTAAGAAATTTAATAAATGATATAAATAATGGTGTGTATAATGGTGCGACATTTACACCTGAATTAACTGCTGATGGTAATTTAACCTGGTCCAATGATAAAGGATTAGTAAATCCTGAACCCGTTAATATAAAAGGTCCTAAGGGGGATAAAGGAGAATGCGGGGAACAAGGACCTAAAGGTGATAAAGGAGATAAAGGCGATAAGGGGGATACTGGTATTCAGGGTCCGCAAGGACCTATTGGTTTAACTGGCGCAAAAGGTGATCGTGGAGAAAAAGGGGACCAGGGATTAGTTGGACCACAAGGTCCGCAAGGATTGCAAGGTTTAAAAGGAGACAAAGGAGATATAGGTCCTGTTGGCCCACAAGGAGAAAGAGGAATTCAAGGGCCTCAGGGTGAAAAGGGGGATATAGGCCCTATTGGTCCAGCGGGTGAAGATGGTGCCAGCACATGGGAAGATATAACAGATAAGCCAAACTTATACACCCAGGAAGAGGTGGATTATATGCTTAGGGACAAGATGGATAAACCATATGTAGATATCGTAATCAGCGATGATACAGCAATAGATAGTACAATGGACGGTAACTTGAAAATAAATTCTATTATGGGAAATACCATACAAAAAGAAAGTCCGACTCCAGAAAATCCAAGTGAAATTATGGGAGTAACAGAACTTAATATAAAAATTGTAGGTAAAAATCTGTTTAATTGGGAGTATGCATCTAATTTGGATAACTGGACAAGAGTAGATGGTGGATATGCAGTGTTACCAATAAGAGTACCATCTAATGTAACTCTTACAACATCTGGTAACAGAATTTTAGATGGTTGGGGTTATTATGCGTTTATTTCATGGGATGCGACCAATGGGCTTGCTAATAGCTATGGTTGGTTGTATCACAATAACCAAGGTAGTAATTTTAATACTTTTACCAGGAAAACAGACAGCATAATCTATATTTATGTTACTTACTCTAAGGTTCCCAACTTTTTAAGTGATTTTAAAAATTTACAAATAGAAGTTGGAGAAATTCCAACAGAGTATGCTGGTTATACAGAAAATTCTATTTTGTATGTATTAAAAAAACCATTATTAGGCACCAAAAAATATATTGATGTTATTACATCAATAAACAGAGTGAACAAAATGGCTATTTATACTTTTACTGGAAAAGAAGTGTGGTATGGTGATAATATAAACACAAGTGGTTATTATGGACGATACATAGAGTTACCAAACGCTTCTACTGGTTCTGGTAATCAAGTGTTTTGTACAATTTTAAAATTTGTTGCTGGCGCAATAAGTGTTGCGGATGAAGGATGTTGTCAATCAAGCAATATGTTTAATTTAAAATTTTCTAATTCACGTTTAGGGATAGAACAAGGAACTCCTACAGAACAAAAAAGAACTGCATTTAATAATTATATTAAATATTTGTTAGATACAGGAATGACAATACAATGTTCATATGTACTTGAAAATCCAGTTACAGAGTCGTTAGAACCAGAGTTGCTAGAAATATTAAGACAGTTAAAAACCTTTAATCCATGCACAAATATTATCGTGGATGGTGTTGTGAAGCCAATAATTAATGCTCAATATCCAAAAGATTTAGCACTTGCACAACAAAAATTAGAAACTAAACTATTAAACTTACAAACAGAGGTGGTAAAGAATGTATAACATTATAAAAGATGTACTAAATAAAAATGAATATAAATTAGAAGATATGCTTTATAAAATAAATAAATTATGGGTAGAAAATCGTCTTACTGAAAGCGAAAGTGATGAATTAAAAAGAATAGCTACTGATAACATTAACATAAATAATGAATATCCTGATTTACAAAAGCAGATTAAATCTTTAGGTGAAACTGTAGAAAATTTAATTAATCGTGTATCTATATTAGAAGGTGAGACATTAGAACCGCCTACAACAGTCCAGGAGTGGCAACAGTGGAACGGGTTACCATATGGAGCTGGTGGAATCGGTATTTATGCTATTGGTGAACGTGTTATGAGGGAAAATACAGAATATGAAAGTATGATAAATGATAATGTATATGATCCACTGATGGTCGATGAAAGAATATGGAAAAATTTTGATATATAGTGGATTTATTTAATAATAGAAAAATAAGTAAATATTACGAGAAAAAATTTATGTAAACAATAAATATATAAAAATGCCTGGGTCGTAATGATCTAGGTTTTTTTAATTTATATATATAAATTTTACATTGTTAGAAAACTGTGATAAAATCTTAATAATAAAGAATAAATAGGATGTTTTGGGCATAGAATATAATAGCGATAGATACTCTACGGAGCCTATTTGCGCAAAGCCTTCTCATTCTGTGAGAAGGTTTTTGTT